>CAMWXA010000503.1 GCA_947178035.1 uncultured Lachnospiraceae bacterium
CTGTAACTTTTTCTTCAATCTCCAATTTCATAACCAGAGAATATGCATTCCGAGAATCCGCTACATACCCCGTCTGTGGATGAAGTACCTCAAACGCTAATCCACACGCCTCGATTCTGTCACCAGATTTCAGGCGGAATATTGGTATCTTTCTTGCTTCACACAATGCTATCAACTTCTCATATGCCTCATCCTCAATAACAGCATCGGATATGCAAAGCCGGCTGACAGAGATTTCCATCCGCTCTTCCATGCCAGACCCCATATTGTCACCGCCTCCCTCAAGCAGCTCCAACACGCCAGATATATGATCACTGTCAAGATGGGTCAGAAATACTGCATCTAATTTGGAAACACCCATGTATTTCAAATATGGAACAATCGTATACACTCCAACATTCATCTTAGATGTGCTTCCACCATCAATCAGAAAATTCTCACCCTTTGCACTCTCAACCCAGATACAATCCCCCTGCCCTACATCCAGGAAAGCCACAGATACGCCATCAGCTGGAGAATCGCTGATCAGAATAACCGCCGCAAGCACTGTCATCAATTTCATTTGTAATGGCAATCCAATATGAACTCCTCGCTTTTCACATGTGGTACTTTTTGACAGATGCTTTCCATAGTGATGCACTGCATACAGAAACAGAACAACAGCGCCAAAGACAGCGACTCTCCACTCTTTTGGCTTCCCGACAATCCAGTTGGAAAATGGCAGCTCCAACGACATCCTGCAAAGCCATTCAAAGCCTGACAGCAGTATATGACACACAAGTCCCATCAGCTTTGCCATGCCAAATCCAATCATAGCAGGCAGACTTCCTACACCAAGGCATAGCAGTCCTGCTGCCATCAAAAAGGACATCGCCGGTATGATTACCAGATTCAATAGGAACGAGTATACCGGAAATTCATAGTATGTACACAACATGATTGGAAAATGTATCAGAAAGATACTAAGGCTTCCAGAGAGTGACAAGAATATTTTATCCCTAAAGCGATGATTTTCCCCACACCTGACAGGCTGCATGACCTCGGACAGACATCCCACGCCAAGAATAGCTCCAAAAGAAAGCTGAAATCCCGAATGGTACAGATACAATGGCTGTTCCATCAAAATCAGCATAGCCGCAAGTGCCAGCGCAGTGAGCATATCATACGTCCGCCGCAATAGCTGCGCTGCAAGCTGCATGCCAAACATAAACACAGCCCTGTAGGCCGAACTGCTCATACCAACCATGTCGCCGTAAGCAATCATGAGGCCTACTGATATCACCGCACAAAATTGCTGTGGGAGGCATGACCTGCGCAGCAGCTTAAACAGTCCCATTCCCAGAAGTGTAATATGTAAGCCTGAAATCGCAAAAATGTGTGCAATCCCACTTTTCTGAAATAGTTGTTTGCTCTGTGCATCAAGATCTGATTTGTTTCCAAGGAGAACTGCCTTCATAATAGAAGCATCCTTTGATGAAAGTGCTCTGTCAAATATCCTTTCAAAATGACACCTGATCTGATATAGTGTCTCGCGATACACGGAACAGCGGCTGCCCGCTGTAAGTATCCTTGCTTTATAAAGCTTGAAATCAACACCTAAAATCTGATAGTATTCCTGCGCATCAAATTCTCCTGGATTTCTCGCCTCCTCAAAATAACTCAGCGTGCCCTCCACAGCAATTATGCTCCCAGCTTTTGGCTCTGTCATATCTTTATCCCACGCAATATAGCATATGACATTTCCGCATTTTGTATCTTCCGTGTTTACCATTTTCACATTTTTTAGCTGCACTACAAGATTTTCTTTCTTATACTCTTTCTGACATATCTCTCCCAGCAAAGTAATCTGATCTCCCTCTGGCAAATCATGGGCCTGTTCCGCCGACGGGCTGAGTTTTAAATATAAGAACACAGTCACCACAAATGCCACACAAATGCAGCATAGTGGTCTCCTCATTTATTTTCCTTTCTTCCATTAATTGATGAGTGACAAATTGCGCTCAAACACTGTGGATGCCTCATACTTATCCCGGAACTTCCCATCCTTATTCCCGTCAATGGAAATCTGCACTTTATTGATATTGCTCAACTCCACAAGAGAATTGACAATGGAGTAAATCGTCACGTCCGTTGTCACATTATTTACCGCTGTAAGCATCGCACTGTCAAAGGTCAAATAGCATACCCCATCCCTGACTGTAATGTTAACCAGCTTGGTATCTGGACTAATTGTTGGATAAACCTCATCACTTGCAGGACCGCTGATTAACTGCTCAACCACCAGCTTTTCCATTGGTACATTGGATACATCCGCATTATGTGTAAGCTCCCTGTTGACAGCGACCAGCCCGTCACCATCCTCATTGGCAAAATATAACCGCAAAGTTACCTTGCTCTCTACGGTCTCCACCTGCGCCCCTGCATTGTTCACAAACATATCCGCTGTCATGATTCCGATTGCGTTTCCCGACGCATCCGTCAATGACTCTCCATTGATTGTCAACATCACATAATTTACATCTGGTATATTGGTAAGGCTTCTGACAAGGGCTGCCCTCGTCAGCACCTCTGTCGTTCTCGAGAGCTCCTTATATTTCTCTCCCAAAGACACAATCACCTGCTCCCCGTCGTACGAATAGGTAATAATATTAATTCCACTTGTGAGTGTAGCCTTCAATTCCTTATTGTCCGGCACAGAGCACAACAGCGTCAGCACTTCCACAATCATATCCTTTGTGTCAGTACTTGTGAGATAGTGCGTCTCTGTCATAAGCTTTGTCTCATTTTTATTCAGATAAGAGATATCGATTGGCGTTCCCTCTGGCTCCTCCCTGCTGCATCCGGCTAAGAACACAACTAGCAGGCACATCATCCCCAGCAAAAACAAAAATCTGCGGTATCTCTTTAACGTTTTTCGATTCATAAACCGCCTTTCCTGTCAATTTATACATTGATTCGTGCTCACACCTTATCTGATTTTGGCACAATCATAATTTCCTCTACTTATGTGTATCTATAC
>CAMWXA010000504.1 GCA_947178035.1 uncultured Lachnospiraceae bacterium
GCCAAATGAAGGGCGCATAGCGGGCTATGTAACCTGAATTTGGCGCAAATATCGCACAAATTGGGGCGTGCAGATGGCGGGAATGATTTTTCAAACACGTTCTAGGATAAGTTTATACCCAAAACAGATTAATTGCAATGCTATTATGGTAGTGTTCTGAATTTTGTGTCTATGACCTGCACACTTATTCCGGAGACCGGGTGTGGGCAGAGCCCACGAAATCTTATAAATACTGGTCAATTTTAAGATGTGTCTTCGTGCAATCGAAAAGAAAATAAAATCTTAAAGACACAAAACTAATTACACCCTCGCTATTATTTGTGAATCTTCAATTAGGCTTTTGGGTGTTACTGTTCACTCCGTTCCAGTAACAGGCAAAAATCCATGCAAAAATTGCAATACGAACTTCGTTCGTACGCAAATGGATTTTTGCTTTCAGGCTGTACGTTTTCTCACGGAATGCACAGTTCAGCGCATTCCTGACCCATGAACAGTAACTTTGGGGTCACATCAGATTTCCACATAACAACTTATTCTATTTTTTACACAACCGCTTCCACGACCGTTTTATCTCCGATTGCAATAACCTTTATCCCTGTTTCTTTTTTCTGGTTAAAATTGAAACTAATCATATACCCCTTTTTCTGATGGAAATAAACTCCATATCAAGCCTTGAATCCTTGATAAACAGGTTCTTGTCACGCTGTCCTTTCTAAAATGCATCACTATTCAGTGCTTCCTCTGCAATAAACATATTTAACATCCCCATTTCAAAAATACGATTTGAAACAGCGATATAACCGTTTTGTTCCTCTAAATAACCAAACATAACCCCCAAACTAATTGATTTGACATAGGGGCTAATACTTGATTATTACTCGCACTATCTACTTCGTCAATCATTAGGACGATTGGTCTTGAAGCAGTTTTGCAGATTCCACTCATTAAATGAAACATCGCGCCTAATGTATTCTGTTCCATGCTGTCTGTAAATGCAGCCACTGGCTTCATCTCATCTGCAGTTGCCCCTCCTTCCTCCATCGCTTCCGCAAACATTCTCATAAATGCTTTTGTGAAAGTATATTCATCGATGTATTCTGCTGTACTAATTCCCTGAAAGTCCATAGAAATAACAAGGTAATCTTCTCTAAGATAATCTTCTAAAGCACACAATGTTGTAGTTTTCCCATATTGTCTGCCTCTATTGATAACGAAATACTTTCCCTTATTATGAAAAAACGCTTTATTTGTTCCAGTCGTTCATCCAACCTTACCATATAATGTATCTCTGGCTCACACTGTCCCTCTGTATTGAAATAACGTCCCACTTCTGATTTTGCTCCTCTCCATACATATCTCATATACGTATATACTTCATTCCATCATTACCCAAAAGTTATGTAAATAAAGGAGCTGCTAAAATCTAATGTAAAGTATGAAATTGTCAAGGTTCAAATTTATTTACTTTCTCTATGTCTTCATTTGGACATTCCTCCTAATCTGCTAAGTTGCTATTTCACTATTTTTGCTTGTCCTTTTATCATAAACCTACTGACTGGGTGTACTTTCCGTTCTTCAGCCGGCGGCAGTTCCATATAGTTCCCAAATTTAAAATTTAAATAACTATCATAATCCTTAAATCTGTGATAATATATTCCCAAAATAAAAAAATCTGATGCGAACATCAGATTTTTTCATTTCATTTTTTCTTTCCCTTTTTGGACTTATTGATATCATATTTCATCTCATACGCCTCAAAGAGCTCCCTGTACATCCGGTTGTTCATCTCGCGGATACTCTTCTGGTACTCGTGCGTGTCAAAATCCTCCGCCTCCGACTCAAGAAGCGCGACGGCCACGTTGGAACAGTGCGCACCGATTCGCTCAAAATCGGTCAGGATATTGTTGAACGCAAAGCCCTGTTTGAGCTCGCATTTCCCGTTTCTAAGACGTGTGATGTGCCTTGACTTTAACTCATTGCAGAGCACATTGATGAACTCCCGCAAAGGTTCCACCCTGATTGCCATGTCAACATCATCATACGCAAAGGAATCCACTGTCACCTCGAGAATTTCCTTGACTGCAGCTCCCAGAATAGACAGCTCGTAGGTCGCCTCGTCCGAAAAGGATATCTTTTTCTCATAGAGCTCGTTTGCAGATCTTGACAGATTTACCGCATGATCGCCAAGGCGCTCAAAATCGCTGATCGTATGTAAAAATATGGACACCTGCTTCGACTGGCTCTCCGTCATGTCCCGCCCGGTCAGCTGCATGAGATAGGTACCCAGCTTGTCCTCATACTTGTCAATCAGATTTTCTTTCTCCTGCACCTTATTGTAACGGTCCTCCGAATAATTGTTAAAGAGTCCCATGGCACGCACAATATTTTTCCTTGCTTTCCTTGCCATGCCGTTCATGGCTGTATGGCTCTGACCGATTGCAAGTGCCGGATATTTGAGGAAACGCTCTTCCAGCAGATCGAAATCCGCCTGCTCCTCCTTGTCCTCCTCGGTGTCCTTCACCAATGTAAACACAAGTTTCTCAATCCATTTGATAAACGGAAACAAAATCATGACGGTCGCCAGCCGGAATACGGTATTTAAGATCGCAATCGCGATCGGACTCATCGTCATGTCCATAAAATCAAACCGGACAATGGCATTGACCGAATAGAAAATCACCGCCCAGAATACCATGCCGAACAAGTCGTTCATCAGATAGATGAGCGCTGTCCTCTTGCCGTTCTTGTTCGTTCCAATCGAGGACAACAGAACCGGGCAGGCAGCGCCGACACCGATACCGAGCGTAATCGGAAACGCAGATGCAAACGTGATTGCCCCTGTCACAGAAAGCGCCTGCAGAATACCGATCGATGCGGACGCACTCTGCAAAACCGCCGTGAATGCAATACCGACGAGAATCCCCATAAAAGGATTGGAAAACATGGTAAGCGTATTTACGAAGTGCGGATTTTCCTTTAAAGGAGACACCGCGCCGCTCATGCTCTGCATACCG
>CAMWXA010000505.1 GCA_947178035.1 uncultured Lachnospiraceae bacterium
ACGAACCATGCAGCTCACAACTCTAATTTCTGTCTGGATGGAGCACTAGAGCGTGAATCAATACTGTAATTTGACAGAAAGAATCTGGGTTTTGGATAAGTTACTCAGATTCTTTTGTTGATTATAACGAAAATGAATTTAAAGTTTCGGATAATTTCGACGAAAATCATGTAGATGGAAAATATGACCTTGCTATTTATTGGGCAGAGTGATATTATAATTTTGTCCATTGGAAACGTTACCGAAATCGATACCAAAACCGCAAATGGTTCCGACAATTCCCGGTTCGGTAATGATTCCGTGGACAGATGAATATTTCAGAGGAGAGTGGTTTACATTATTCGTGATTATTGATATACTGAGTTTTAGAGAGTGTGGGCATTTAGAAAGATAACATTATGTGAAGAAAGGGAGATGCGTATGAGAAGAAGTGGCATATTGATGCCGGTATCCAGCTTACCATCAAGATTTGGAATAGGCGGATTTTCAAAGGAAGCCTATGATTTTGTGGATTTTCTGGCAGCGTCAGGCCAGGCCTTGTGGCAGATTTTACCTCTGGGACCTACAGGATATGGAGATTCCCCCTATCAGTCTTTTTCGACTTTTGCGGGTAGTCCGTATTATATCAGTCTGGACACATTGATTGAGGAAGGACTTCTGACAGAGGAGGAGTGTTTGTCTGTCGATTTTGGTAACGATACCAGGAAGGTCGATTACGAAAAAATATATAACACAAGGTTTCAGCTTCTCAGGAAAGCATACGGGCGGGCAGACATTCACAAACACTCAGAATACGTGGAATTTGTCGAGGAAAATAAACAGTGGCTCAAGGATTATGCGATGTATATGGCAATCAAGGATTTCCTGGGCGGTGTATCGTGGATTGCGTGGGACGAGGATATTCGCTTGAGGAAGCCGGAAGCGATGGCTGCGTACGAGACGAAGCTTGCCGATGATATCGCATTTTACAGCTATCAGCAATATCTTTTTTCAAAGCAGTGGATGGCACTCAAAGAATATGCCAACAAAAAAGGAATCCAGATTGTGGGAGATATTCCAATTTATGTGGCGTTTGACAGTGCGGATACATGGGCGAATCCTGAGCTTTTTCAGCTGGACGGGGAGAATGTCCCGATTGCAGTTGCAGGCTGTCCACCCGATGCGTTCTCGGCTACAGGACAACTTTGGGGAAATCCCTTGTATCAGTGGGATTACCATGAAGAGACAGGTTTTGCGTGGTGGATCAGAAGACTCTCGCACTGCTTTCGTATCTATGATATCGTGCGGATTGATCATTTCCGGGGCTTTGATGAATATTGGGCAATTCCCTATGGAGACGAGACAGCGGAAAACGGTACTTGGAAGAAGGGGCCAGGATACAATCTTTTTGCGGTTATGAAGAAGGCGCTTGGAAACCGCGCAGTGATTGCGGAGGACTTAGGCTTTTTGACGCCGAGTGTGTTAAAGCTGGTAAAAAAGACGGGCTATCCTGGAATGAAGGTTCTGCAGTTTGCTTTTGATGCGGATGGGGAGAGCGATTATCTGCCGCACAATTACACGAATAACTGTGTGGTATATACAGGGACACACGACAATGATACCGTGAACGGATGGATACCTTCGATGAGCAGAAAGGACTTGGCTTTTGCGAAAAAATACCTGAATATCAGAAAAAACGCAGATATTTGTGAGAACCTGATTCGGACAGCGCTTGGAAGTGTGGCAGACACGGCAATTATTCCCATGCAGGATTATCTGGGACTTGGGGGTGAGGCGAGAATCAACACCCCATCGACGCTTGGAGGAAATTGGGAGTGGCGCATGGAGCACGATGCATGTACCGGGGATCTCTCGTCACACATACTGGAGCTGGCACGGCTCTATGGGAGAACTGCCCATCCCTACACGGACAATGATTCCAAAAAGAAAAAAACAAAATAGATTGAGGTGAGAAAGTGTTTGAGCCGACAATCAAAGACATAGCAAAAATATGCGGTGTAGGTGTCAGCACTGTATCGAGGGCGATCAATAATCATCCAGATATCAATCCAGAGACAAAAGAGAAAATTATGAATACGATCCGGGAATACGGGTATGTTCCAAATGACAGCGCCAGGAATTTAAAACGAGTGGATGCAAAAGCGATCGCAGTACTAGTGAAGGGAATTGCAAATCCGTTTTTTACCAGTATGATCAAAGTGATCGAGCAGGAGTGCAAGAAAAAGCATTACGCGATGGAGCTGTCGCACATAGAAGCGGATGAGGATGAGGTGGATGTAGCGCAGAAAGTAGTCAAGGAGAAGCGTCTGCGGGGAATTATATTTTTGGGAGGATTGTTTTCCCATTCTGAGGAAAAATTGAAAAAACTTAGCGTCCCGTTTGTATTTAGTACTGTGGGGTCCATTCCAGAAAATATTAGCAAGAACATATATTCAAGTATCAGCGTGGATGATCGCAGGGAAAGCGCAAGAATGGTGGATTTTCTAATCCGTTTAGGACATACACAGATTGCAATTCTCGTTGCGGAGGCGACAGAGGAGAGTATTGGAAAACTGCGTCTGGAAGGATACTGTGATGCACTGAGAGCACATGGAATTGAAATGAATCACAGACTGATCTGTCAGACCAGGAACGAGCTGAGTCATTTCTCCATGGAGAATGGATATCTGTCCACAAAAAAATTGCTTGAGCGCGGGGAGAGGTTCACCGCGCTGTATGCAGTGTCAGATGCGCTTGCTATCGGGGCGCTGAGAGCACTGCATGATGCAGGGCTGCGCGTGCCGGAGGATATTTCGCTGGCAGGATTTGACGGGATCGAGATGGCCAGTTATACAGTGCCAAGTCTGACAACGATGCACCAGCCTGTTGAGGAGATGGCAAAGGATACAACGCGGCTGCTTTTTGACATTATTGCAGAAAAGACAAAGCACCAGCACATTACATACGAGGCAGAACTTATGATAAAGGAATCTACTGCAAAACGTTCCTGAAG
>CAMWXA010000506.1 GCA_947178035.1 uncultured Lachnospiraceae bacterium
TCACAATATTATTTCAATATTTGCAAAGGAACACACTTTTTTATACTATTTTTCTTTGATTTATGTTAAAATGAAAATTATATCTGACAAAAAAGGAGCGTTTTTCTATGGCAGTCAAAGCTGATTTTCATATGCATACAAGCTTTTCCGGGGACAGCGATGCCCCGATGGAAGAAATGATCCAAAAGGCTGTTTCTCTTGGGCTGACACATATCTGTATCACAGAGCATTATGATCCTGATTATCCCTGTGCGCCCGGCGAGGAGAATATCTTTGATTTAAACACGGACTCTTATTTATATGAACTCTTAAAACTCCGGGAGAAATACAGAGACCAGATTTCGGTCGGTTTTGGCGTGGAACTCGGTCTGCAGCCCCATTTAAAGCGCCAGCTTGCCGTGTATTCCAAGTCGCATGACTTTGATTTTATTATTGGTTCCTCACACATATGCAGCCGCAAGGATCCTTATTACCCTGCCTTTTTTGAGGGGCGCAGTGCAGACGAAGCACACCACGAATACTTTCAGTCTGTCCTGGAATGTGTCAAATCCCTTCCGTATTTTGATGTGTATGGACATCTCGATTATGTGGTTCGATATGGTCCAACCAAAAATGAACAGTTTACCTACGCAAAGCACGCCGATGTGTTCGATCAGATTCTGACACACTTAATCGAAAATGAGAAAGGAATCGAGCTCAACACAAACGGCTTTCGCGCCGGATTAGGACAACCCAATCCATGTGCGGATATTCTAAAACGCTATCGCGGGCTCGGCGGCGAAATCATCACAATCGGATCCGACGCCCACACACCTGATGATATCGCTTCACACTTTGACAAGGCCTGTGATATTTTAAAAGCATGCGGATTTCAATACTATTGTACCTTCCAATCCCGCATGCCTGAATATTTTAAACTATAGCACAGCATCCTGCCTGTATGCGCTTTATCTGACGATCGTCCCTCCGCCGAGGACATGATCATCCTGGTAAAACACAACTGCCTGTCCGGGTGTCACAGCCCTGACAGGCTTTTGAAAGCTGCACTTCACCTGTCCATTCTGCAGTTTTTCAATCACACAGGTCTCCCCCGCATGGGAATAGCGGATCTTTGCTGTCACTTCCATCGGCTCTGTGATATCCGCAACTGCCATGAAATTCAGGTCATCACACACCAGCAAATCTGTAAAGACATCCTTCGCCTCCCCGATCACCACTTCGTTTGTGTCCGGTCTGATCTCTGTCACAAACACGGGATGTCCCATCGCAAGATTCAGCCCTTTTCGCTGTCCTACTGTATAATGTATAATACCCTTATGCTGTCCTAAAATCTCACCTTCTGCGGTGACAAAATTCCCCGAAGCTGGCACGCGGTCTCCGGCCTCCTTCTGAACCACGGCCGCATAATCATTGTCCGGCACAAAACAGATATCCTGGCTGTCTGGCTTTGCTGCTACCGGAAGCGCAAGTGCCTTTGCAATCTCTCTAACCGCATCCTTCTCATAATCCCCTATGGGCATCAGGGTGTGTGCCAGCTGATACTGCGTGAGATTATAGAGGGCATAGGTCTGATCTTTTTTGGCTGTGACAGAACTGCGTACCGCATATCTGCCATTTTCCAACTGTATAATACGCGCATAATGCCCTGTCGCGATGTAGTCTGCCCCGAGCGCAATACTCCGCTGTAAAAGCGCCTCCCACTTCACATGTCTGTTGCAGAGAATGCAGGGATTGGGCGTTCTCCCGTGCAGATAGTCCTCCACAAACGGATTGATCACACAGTCACGAAACTCTTTCTTGAAATTCAACACATAATATGGTATCTCCAGCTTTGCAGCCACTCTCCTCGCATCCTCCACAGCGCTCAGCCCACAGCAGCCACCGTTTTCCTCCACAGCGCTCTGCTCCTCATCCTGCCAGATCTGCATTGTCACGCCTATGACATCATATCCCTGTTCTTTTAACAGATAAGCCGCCACCGAAGAATCCACTCCCCCCGACATTCCGACAACCACTTTTTTTCCCATATTTCCCTCAGCCTTTCCCCAAAATCCGCATATTAGAATCATGTTGATGATAGCATTCTGTCCTGTTCCTGTCAATGGCTGCTGCTTCCAAAAGCAGTATACAAAATGCATATTTGCAGAATTTCTCCATACATTATATAGAATGAACCTTTTGGAGTCATCCTATGTCTTCTAATATCTCTGCAAAAAATTTTCGCCGTTATCTCAATCCCAGATATGTAAAAAATCCTGTTATTATTGGCACTTTTTTTCTCACTGCAGCTGGAATTGTCACCAAATTGATTGGATTTTTCTATCGAATCTTTTTATCAAGAGTATTTAACGAAGAAAGTCTTGGCATTTTTGGGCTTATCTCACCTGTCATGATGCTTGTGCATGCAGTGTGCGGCTCCGGCATCCAAAATGCCATCACGCGCTTTGTGGCTGCCTCAAAGAAAGACAAAACGTCCGAGGCCTATGGTTATCTTTTCACTGGAATTGCCATTTCCCTCTTTCTATCAGGTACTATGGCCTATGTAATTTTTTGCCAGGCTCCCTTTATCGCAGTGAATCTAATCGGTGAGAGAAGATGTATCCCCCTGCTTCGCATCAGCGCACTTTCTTTCCCTCTCGGCACAATCCATTCCTGCATCAACGGCTTCTTCTATGGCCGAAAAAGGGCTGCAATTCCAGCATGGTCCATGATCATAGAACAGTGCTGCCGCGTACTCACAGTCTATATCCTGTTCCGGCTTTCTATGGAATCCAACTTAAACATCTCATTGTCCTATATTTGCATAGGTCTTTTGGTGGGTGAATTTTCTTCTGCTACGTTCTCTTGTTTTATGCTTGCGGTCAAACCAGATCACGCAGAGTTTCACATCCGCAAGGCGCTTTCCTACAGCAAGGGAAAAGCCATCCTCTCGCTTGCTCTGCCGATCAGTCTCAACAGAATATGTATTAGTTTTATCTCTACCATAGAGAC
>CAMWXA010000507.1 GCA_947178035.1 uncultured Lachnospiraceae bacterium
TCCATGTACATTACGGTCATTGATCTGTCCCAATGTTTCTGCATTTACTGTCTCATCCATAAAAAACCATTGTTGTACCAGTTCATAAAAGTTTTCTGACCATCCAATCTGCCCAAACAAGTCTTTATTGGACTCATAATCCAATTTTGTATAATCTGTAAAACTTACTCTCTCCGTATGAAATTTCCGAAACTCCTTCCAGTCATCCCTCGACTCATAAATACTATTGGCTCCTACAGAAATGCCTGCCGCAACACACATCACAACAAGCGAAACTATCATATTGCGGATTTTTCGCCTGTCTGCAGCTTTTATCAAATATCTGAGTATTTCCAGACAAACCGCAAATGCTGCATTTCCCAATGTCAGGTAACCTACCTTAGCCCGAATATTAAATGCAAAAAACGCCAGAATAAATATGACAATATTTTTTATGATGCTATGCTTTCTCTCTTCTGCCCCTTCGTGAATTAGCATCAAAGAAACTGCGGCCACACCACAGTATGCAGACACCATTGTAAACTGAACAATGGAAGAATAATATAAAAACATACAAAAATACAGCAGGCAGAACAGACTTCCTCCCCACTCAGAAAAGGCTGATACGGTGCAATAGCAAATTGCCATCAGCGATACAGTAATTAAGCTTAAAAAAACAAGTGTGTACCAAGGGATTCCTGCATTGATAAAATAAAGGAGAGATATCATTTTCCCCCACAAAAACAAGCTGAATATCGTATCTACTTCCGGTTTCCCAGTCTTCCCACCTGATAAGCAACTCATCATGAATGCATCATCACTTGTCTCAAAAGTAATCGGAATCGTCGCCCACGTCAACGCCAGCAAAGCAATAACCATCACTATGGAAAACAGCAGCTTATGCCTGTCCCGCATATCCCTTGCTTTCAATATAATGTTCATATGTTTCCTATCCTCCCCATTCCCAGTTACAAATAACGATTCCCGCAATCATAACACATTCTTCATGCGTGAATGGTGGCTGATGAATGCAATATCAAATCAAGATTAATTATAATGTATACATAGATAAAATGCAATAATGGTAATAACGAACCCTCCTGAACTTCCTTGACATGCTAATAGTTATCCTATATAATATCTTTCAAATTACTTAGATTTTATCCAATATTTCTGACCAAGGGAGCATCTTATGAAGTGGTATCATATCGACAAAAAATATACAACAAATTATCTACTGTTATTCGTTCTGAGTTTTCTGTATGTTTTCCCTGTTTTTCTGGTCAATATATATTTTCAAGACGATCTGGGATGGTCTCTGCTCGGAAGTCTCGGCATTAAGGCTGACGGGCGTCCATTGACTGAATATGTTGTTCTTGCACTGTGCGGCGGCAACCCCATTACCGACCCCGCTCCTCTTCCGCTGATTCTGGGCATTTTATTCCTCTCTTATGCCCTTATTTTGTACGCTCAGGCAAATTTGGACTATATATCTAACCGCTATGCCCTGCTGACCGTACTGCTGTTTATTATAACGAATCCCTTCGCAATGGAATATCTGTTTTATCGATGCGGCTGTATAGGTGCTCTCACCTCCCTTGGCTGTCCATTTATTATTTTTTCGATACCGAATTCCGTATCTAAATTAAAAATGTTCCTCTATTCATCTCTCTTAGCTATGGCTCTGATGTCTTTACATCCGGCTCCAATAGCGATATGCCTGATATTATTTGTCGTAAATATTTTTTTCCTGTTGTTCCAGAAAAGAAAAATGAATCCTGCTCTGGAAGGGATTCGGATTATTGGCATCGGCATAGGTGCCATTCTCTATAAAACAGTGATTGCCAATCACTATGTCAGCCGGTCTGACTGGCGCTACAATGCTTCTCAAACATTAGAGATAAAACCGAAATCTATCCTTGTAATCTTTCAAAATATGATTGATACCTGTAAGTATATCATTCGATTCCTGTCCGAAGCCTCTGGATGGTATCAGATTGTTTTATCGCTGCTTTCCCTCTCAGCGATACTTTTAAGTGTATTTCTGTATTGTCGTGAAAATGAACACAAAGGTTGGGGCAAAATACTTAATATCGCTTTCCTAGTCCTTTCTCCCATCTGCGTCTTTTTTCTTTCCTATTTGCCACTGATGATCCTTAAAGAGCAGACTCTGAAGCTCAGAATATTTTTGGCAATGGGCAGTTTCCTGTTTTATCTGGGAATACTTTTGCTGTACTTTACCAAAAAACATCAAACTCTGCTACGTCCCTTGGTACTGCTCCTCATTGTATGTAATTTGTACCACTACACTTACGTCTATACTTTTGCCAATGCTGTTAATAACCAGAACGAATACGAACAATATATTGCATATCATGTTGCGCATGATCTGGAAACTATAAATGCGGACAGCGAATTTACCTGCTTCTCCTTTATCGGCCAAGTACCCCAGCCGAAGCGCACACAAATTTTCTCAGCAAAATATCCTATGACAGGTGAACTGATCCCAAGATATTTTACAAACGATGGCTGGAGAGGTGGTGCCTATATATTGCACTATTTACAAAACGATTTGGATTTGACCTCTGACACCGATGAAGACAGACAGATTGTCACCTCAGAAGAGCCTGTCATATCAAATTCACTCTACTCCTGCTATGTGAATGCTGATAAAATTATTGTTGTTTTCCATGAATCAGAGGCGCCTCTTGCCAGTGCCTCTGATTAGTTCCAATCATAAAATTTTTTCTTAAGATCAATTCCCCGCTTCAACGCTTCCTCGATCACTTCTACAATGCGCTGCGAGGTATAACTTCTCTCATACGGATTTTTCATGCTACGGACCCTGTTCTTAAACTCCGGTGACAATGCCCATACAAGTGCGCGCTCTATATTCTCCTCCTCGTTTCCGCAGTGAATCACCGACTCCGCGCTGACCCGTCCCCTCTGCCGGTCTCCTATATTAACAGTGGGAATTCCAAAGGAGGGCACCTCGATAATTC
>CAMWXA010000508.1 GCA_947178035.1 uncultured Lachnospiraceae bacterium
CATCAAAAGAGATAGACTGGCTCTGTTCATTTTTATTCTCAGACATTTTGGCACTCCTTCCAGATTTCGTTACTAAAACTCATCATCATCATCAAAGCTATCATCGCCCTCAAAATCATCATCAGAAAAATCATCTTCCTCATAATCATCCTCGGCATCCACTAAATCTCCGCTTGCAGCATCGAATTCCTTCTGCTGGTAACCTTCCAGGTTCTCTGTGTTGTCGTACTTGCGGTCACCTTCCATCTCAACGCGGAAATCCGTCTCTGTATAGTCAACGGACTCCTTGAGCTCCACTTCATTTTGATTTTCATCGTATACCTTCACATCAAGACCAAGCGACTGAAGCTCCTTGAGCAGTACTTTAAACGATTCCGGGATACCAGGTTCCGGAATATTCTCGCCTTTGATAATCGCCTCGTACGTCTTAACTCGTCCTACAACATCATCGGACTTTACTGTCAAAATCTCCTGCAGTGTATGAGATGCACCATAGGCTTCTAATGCCCACACCTCCATCTCGCCGAAACGCTGTCCGCCGAACTGAGCTTTACCGCCGAGCGGCTGCTGCGTAACCATACCATACGGTCCCGTGGAACGCGCATGAATCTTATCGTCTACCAGATGATGCAGCTTCAGGTAATGCATGTGTCCAATTGTGACTGGACTGTCAAAATACTCACCTGTCCTGCCATCCCTGAGTCTGACCTTCCCATCTCTTGAGATAGGCACACCCTTCCAGAGCTTTCTGTGTTCCCTGTTCTCTGACAGATATTCCAATACCTCGGGCAGAAGCTCTTCCTTATGCCTAGCTTCAAACTCCTCCCACTCAAGATTAACATAGTCATTTGCAAGGTCAAGTGTATCCATGATATCCAACTCGTTCGCACCGTCAAATACAGGTGTGGAAACATTGAATCCGAGTGCTTTTGCAGCCAGCGAAAGATGAATCTCAAGCACCTGACCGATATTCATACGGGATGGCACGCCAAGCGGATTTAACACAATATCAAGAGGACGTCCATTCGGCAGATATGGCATATCCTCCACCGGAAGCACGCGCGAAACAACACCCTTGTTACCGTGACGGCCAGCCATCTTGTCACCGACAGAAATCTTTCTCTTCTGTGCAATATAGATACGCACCGTCTGATTGACTCCAGGCGCAAGTTCTGTGTCGCCATTCGCCCTTGAAAATACCTTCGCGTCGACAACTACACCATACTCGCCGTGCGGCACTTTTAAAGAAGTATCCCTTACTTCCCGCGCCTTCTCACCAAAGATCGCTCTCAGAAGACGCTCCTCTGCTGTCAGCTCTGTCTCTCCCTTCGGAGTAACCTTGCCGACAAGAATATCGCCGGCACGAACCTCCGCACCGATCCTGATGATACCTCTGTCATCGAGATCCTTGAGCGCATCGTCACCGACACCCGGAACATCCCTGGTAATCTCTTCGGGTCCGAGCTTTGTATCCCGCGCATCCGTCTCATATTCTTCTATATGAATGGAGGTATACACATCCTCCATGACAAGCCGCTCACTCAAAAGTACGGCATCCTCGTAATTATAACCTTCCCATGTCATGAAACCAATCAATGGATTCTTGCCAAGTCCAAGTTCACCACCACTGGTAGATGCACCATCTGCGATCACCTGGCCAGCTTCTACATGATCGCCCTTAAATACGATCGGCTTCTGATTGTAGCAGTTCGACTGGTTGCTCCGCTCAAACTTGTGCAGTTTGAACTCTGCCTTCTCACCGTCATCATACGTGATTCGTATCAGTCTTGATGACACATACGTAATCGTACCTGCCTTCCTGGCAACCACGCAGACACCAGAGTCAACCGCTGCCTTGACCTCGATACCAGTACCGACCACAGGCGCTTCTGTAAACAAAAGCGGAACCGCCTGACGCTGCATGTTCGATCCCATCAGCGCACGGTTGGCATCGTCATTCTGCAAAAACGGAATCAATGCGGTAGCAACAGAAAATACCATCTTAGGAGACACATCCATAAAGTCAAACATTGTCTTGGGATACTCCTGTGTTTCATCAAGATAGCGGCCCGACACCGAATTACGCACAAAATGACCATCCTCATCAAGCTGCTCATTTGCCTGTGCTACATGATAATTATCCTCTTCGTCGGCAGTCATATATACCACTTCGTCTGTGACACGCGGATTCTTAGGATCCGTCTTGTCAATCTTACGATAAGGCGCCTCGACAAATCCATACTCATTAATTCTCGCATAGGAAGCAAGCGAGTTAATCAGACCAATGTTTGGTCCTTCAGGCGTCTCAATCGGACACATTCTGCCATAGTGTGAATAGTGTACATCCCGGACCTCAAATCCGGCACGATCTCTGGAAAGGCCGCCCGGTCCCAGCGCAGAGAGACGTCTCTTGTGCGTCAGCTCACCGAGCGGATTGTTCTGGTCCATGAACTGTGAGAGCTGTGAAGATCCAAAAAACTCTTTGATGGCAGCCTGTACAGGTTTGATGTTGATCAGTGCCTGCGGCGACACGTCATCAGAATCATGTGTTGTCATTCTCTCCCGCACAACGCGCTCCATTCTGGAGAGACCAATGCGGTACTGGTTCTGCAAAAGCTCACCGACCGCTCTGATACGTCTGTTGCCCAGATGATCGATATCATCGCTGTTTCCAAGTCCAAACTCAAGATGCATATTGTAGTTAATCGAAGCTAAAATATCTTCCTTTGTAATATGTTTTGGAATCAGCTCATGTACATTTCTGGTGATCGCATCCGCCAGCTCTTCCGGGTTCTCAGAGTACTCCTCAAGTATCTGACGAAGTACAGGAAAATAAACCTGCTCCGTAATACCGAGACTTCTCGGTTCACAGTCAACAAAGTTCGTAATGTCAACCATCATATTGGAAAGCACCTTCACAAGCCGCTCCTCTGTCTGAATCCACACAAAAGGAACAGCTGCATTCTGGATACTCTCAGC
>CAMWXA010000509.1 GCA_947178035.1 uncultured Lachnospiraceae bacterium
GGTTTAAAGCCCCGCCCCCTGCCCATTTTCCATCAGTTCCTGCACGGAGTAGACCGCATACCGCATGGCTGCCTCCTCATACTCGTACCAAAGCGCGACGCTTCCATCCGCAAGCTCCGCCAGACAGCTATAATGAAAATCTTCCTGATTCACCTGGCAATGAGACTCCCAGCGGATTTCTCCCGACTCCTGTATGAGTCCGACGGCAATCACTCCGTTGACCCGGCGGTACAGCTCGTCATCTCCTCCGGGATAGCTTGCCAGCAGCACAGGCTTTCCCTGTATCGGACGGGAGTAGTTTATCACAGACACCATACAGTTCCCGCAGTAGGACAGCATCGGATCCCTCTGATAAGCGCCCCACGTCGCACCGCCGTCAAAGCTGTCCGTGTAAGTCACCTCCCGGATCATATTCCTCGAATACATCCGCAAACGCCCGTCTGGCAGCCCTACTACCTGGGATTCCGAGGATTTGACACACAAGCCTTCCTCTATGTATCCTGTCTGGTCCGCGCGCTGCCCCCGCTTCCATGTAACTCCGCAGTCTTCCGTGTAAATCACGCTGGCAAACTCCGTCCCCCGATTGTTGTCGTAAATCGGAAAAATCATCCGCTCCCTGCCCTGATACATGCGGCCATACCCTCTGCCGGGGCAGACAGCCGTGAAGCCAACGCAGTCAATCTGCGCGCTGATATCCTGCATCTTCCCCCATGTCCTCCCCTCGTCATGACTCACGCGGCAAATAATATGAAAAGCCGGATATGCCTTAATCGGGGAAGCTGCAAAAAAGATGTTGGCCTGAATCAGGTTTGCAGTTTCTGCGCCATTGCCGTCCAGCTGAGGAATCATCACTGGTTCCGCAGCCGTCTCCGCCCCGCTGCGCTGGTACAGATACCCCTCGCAATCGATCACATATGCCTTGTACGGCTCATTGTCGCGAATGCGCAGAACAGGCAGATAACCGTTCCCGTCCGGTTCCCCGGCATAGTAGGGATACGTCTCAGCGGTCAGTTCCTGCGTCTCCGCGTGCGTGCAGCTCTCTATATCCTTCAGCGCCATGCGGCCGTTCGAATGCCTTCCCCCGTTCTGCTGCCCGCACACCATGCCGTTCACCGCCCTTGCACCCACAAAGGCAGGACACAGGTCCGCCAGCAGATACAGATTCCCGGCGGAATCCTCAGCCAGTGCAGGGTCAATGAATCCCGCGCTGAATATACAGCGGTCCGTGCCGTCCGCCACATCCTCAAAATGGTTTACAAACTGTCTCTCCCAGCTCACCCCGCCATCACAGGAGCGCGCAACCACTGTCTCCAGATTTCCGGCAGAATCCTTCCCATGCTCCCAGCGCGCGTCACAGGCCGCCACCAGCGTGCCCCCCCGCGTCACGAGCATAGAAGGAATCCTGAATGCCGCGCTTCCCATACTTCCCTTCGCAAAAGGATCTGTCACTTTTTTCATCCTTCGTCACTCCTTTGTCAATTCATTTTCCGTAAACCTTAATCTGTTTCAGCGATACCTCGCCGCGCGCTGCCGTCACTTTGACCAGCAGTTTGTCCGTCTTGTCCCCACTGCCATCCAGCAGCCTGTTCTGCTCCGCAAAAGGATCTGTAATCACGCAGATTTTGCGGTTTCCGACAGTCGTACCCTGATAAAGCGGAAAATTTTTTCCTTCGTGAAACACTGCCTCAATGCGAAAGGTTTCAATGCGCTGCCCTTTCTCAATCTCCTCCTGCAGTTCCACATACTTCACCTTAGAAACCGGCTGTGCAAGGGTAATCTGGTACACCGGCTGTGTGGGATACCCGTCTTTTTGCTGTTCCACAGTCACCGCAAGCGGATTGGCAAACTCCTGGTCAATCAGCCGGCGCAGCTCCATAAGACGCGCGACATCACGCGCGTCAAGCAGACCATCCCTGTCCGGCGGAATATTCAGGTTCAGACAGGCATTGCCGCCCACAGTCCCCAGATAAATCTCAAACAGCGTCCTCAATGGCCGCGGTTCCTCCTGACTGTGCCAGAACCACCCCGGCCGGATGGAAGTGTCCACCTCAGAGGGCACGAACGACAGCCCTTTAGAATACAGAATACCACTCATACCGCCGACAAATCTGTCTGTGTTGTAGAGGCTGGTCAAATCTCCCTCCCCTGCAAGCGGTCCAGGCCCTGTCTGCACCGGGGCCAGCGTACACAGCTCCGACGGCACCACAGCCCACTCAGACACGCGGCAGTTTCCTGCCTCATTCCCGCACCAGCGCACATCCGGCCCCTTGTCATAGAAGATGACCGCGTTGGGCTGATACTTTCGAATCAATTCTATATAACGCGGAAAATCATACTCCTGTCTTCTTCCGTCTGGTCCTTCCCCGCACGCCCCGTCAAACCAGACACAGAATAACTCCCCGTACCCGGTGAGCAGTTCCTCGAGCTGTGCACAGTAAAAGTCATTGTACTCCGGTGTGCCATAGCAGGCACAGTTCCTGTCCCACGGGGAGAGATAGACGCCAAAGCGCAGCCCCGCAGCCCTGCACGCACTGGCAGCCTCTCCCACCACGTCCCGCTTACAGGCGGCGTTCTTCACACTGTGTTCCGTGTACCGGGACGGCCACAGGCAGAACCCGTCATGGTGTTTGGCCGTCAGTATCATCCCCCGGATTCCCGCATCGCAAAGCACCGATGCCCACTGGCTGCAATCCAGCTGCGCAGGGTCAAACAGGCTTTCCGGTTCTGTCCCGTCTCCCCACTCCCTGTCCGTGAACGTATTCATTCCAAAATGTATAAACGCATAGAATGCCGTATCATACCACATTAGCTGCCGCTTTGAAGGCACAACCTGCGCCGCCTCCCTCAGAAAATCAACCATAAGCTGTCACCTCTTTTGTGTATTTTGCACATATCTGTTTTTCTGTTTCTATCATTTTTTCAGTATTATATTTGCTATCAGATATGCAGCAGTGTATATTATGC
>CAMWXA010000510.1 GCA_947178035.1 uncultured Lachnospiraceae bacterium
CATGAATTTTATGCTATAGTAAATTCAAAACTACATTTGATGAGGGAATCGGGGATACTATGGATTATAGCGAGTTAAAATTTACAAATAATTTTGTATTCTGCAAAGTATTGGAGAACAATCTGGATCTGTGCAGGGAGCTGCTGGAGCTTATACTTGACGTCAAGATTAAGGAGGTAGCGCTTTCTGATAAAGAAAAAGTGTTAGACATCACTCCGGACGGTAAGAGTGTGAGGCTTGACATCTACGTTGAAGACGATGCGGGGACTGTTTATAACATTGAAATGCAGGTTGCAGTGAAACAAAACCTTCCTAAGCGATCGAGATATTATCAGGGAATGATAGATTTAAATTCGATAGAAAAAGGCGCAAAGTATAATGCCCTAAGGAAGAGTTATGTAATTTTTATCTGTATGTTTGACCCATTTGACAAGAATCTGCCCATCTATACATTTACAAATAAGTGCAGCGAGATGCCGGAGTTAGAACTCGGAGACGGAACAGCAAAAGTGTTTATAAACCCTTACGGCGATTCGAAAGATCTTTCCGGGGAAATGAAAGCTTTTTTCAAATATCTGCGGGAAGCGGTGGCCCAGAGTAAGTTTACGGAGAGATTGTGTGCGGAAGTGATAAAAGTAAGAGAAAATAAAGAATGGAGGTTGGAATATATGGCGTGGATCTCTGCATTGGAGGAATCAAAGGAGGAAGCCAGAGAGGAAGGCCGCGAGGAAGGCCGCAGAGAGGGCCGCAGAGAAGGCCGCGAGGAAGCTCGCGAGGAGGGAATAAAAAATATCGTGGAAATATATTATAAGTTTAATCAGCCGCCAGAGACTGCGAGGGCTGCGATTATAGAAAAATATCCTGATATGAGTAAAATCTTTATTGATGCTGCCATTGCGGAAGTATATGACTTGTAATTTGCCAGGAAAAGAGGGAATGCAGTACAGTAATATGTATCTGGTTTTGCAACTAAAAAATGTACGAGTTTATAAAGAAACCGTTTGAGAGAATCGTTTTTGGGTATATAATAAATATCATATAAAATTACCAAAGAAAAAAGGATAAAGTACAAGAGGGAATGCAAATGGAAGAATATATATGTCCTAAGTGCAGGACAAAAGTATCTGTGAAGGAAGGAAAACGGCTGCCATCGCTGTACTGCCGAAACTGTATGAAAACCAGACAGTTGACAATGCTGCGAATGATACAGCCGCGCCTTCGGCAAATCAAACAGTTTTCTTCACAATGACCGGGTGAGAAGCAGCTGGTATTGTCGGGAATCGTATCCAGGCTGGTATATGTCTTTTCATCAGCCATGCCACGGTTTTCGGGCATATAGATATCAGTACGCTCGCAATGAAGGGGCAAAGGCGCACCGGACTGGATTATAATTTTCTTAGTAATTTAGTACTTGACAACCGCCAATTTTACAAGTATGATAGACAATGTGGTGAGCAGTCAGGAACTGTATCACTGCGCAGATTAATTTTTAGGAGGATGTTGCATGTTAACTGTGATTGTAATGGAGAAAATTGCAAATTAAATATTGCAAGGGGTGATTTTTAGTTTTTAAGGCTAGGAGTCTGCCCATCTGTTGACAGCATGAGCTGTTGACGTTTTCGCCTTACAATTGCTTCAGTATTATGGTATAGATTTTTGAATCATAAGAACATGGCTGTATGGTCATGTTTTTTTGTGCACAAATAAATCCAACGCAACTGTTTAGAACATTAGTTTTCGCACTGCAATCCTGTATGAAAGTATCGAGTTTAATGTGTGTAATGACAAATGTGCTGAATTGTTGCGATCCTGATAAGGATAACAAAGACCATGGTATCGCTTAGGGCTGCTATGGTCTTTTTGCGTTGTAAGGCAGTGTGTAGTGAAAATGGGGAACTGTTCAGAAACAGACAAGTCAGGCAGTTCCCAAACCCAGGAAGAAAGGAAGATAAGAGCATGAACAATACAATGATCAGTACAGACAATTTGGTAAAAACATACCGCAGATACAAGAAACAGGAGGGAATCCGCGGGAGCCTGAAAAGCCTTGTAAGGCGTGCATATGAGGAAAAAACTGCAGTGGATCATATCAGCCTGTCCGTACAGGCCGGCGAGTTTGTCGGACTGATTGGTCCGAACGGTGCCGGAAAGACGACATTGATTAAGATGCTGACGGGAATCATTGCCCCGACAGAGGGAACCATTGATGTAATGGGATATTACCCAAATGATTTGAAAAATGAGTTCAAGAAAGAGTATGCTGTTGTGATGGGGCAGAAAAGCCAGCTGTTTTTTGA
The DNA here is from genome assembly GCA_947178035.1 of uncultured Lachnospiraceae bacterium. GTDB lineage: Bacteria > Bacillota > Clostridia > Lachnospirales > Lachnospiraceae > COE1. The sequence goes on from CAMWXA010000510.1 coordinate 2,298, forward strand.
GCTGACCGTCAATGACACGCTCCGTCTTTTCAAGGAAATATACGAGATTTCGGAGGAAACGTTTCAGCAGAACAAGAATTACTTTGTGAAGCTTTTCGGCGTGGAAGATCTGATGGATGTGCAGGTGCGGACGATGTCGCTCGGAGAGCGGATGAAAATGGAACTGATCGTGGCGCTTCTCCACAATCCGAAGATTTTGTTTCTCGATGAGCCGACAATCGGTCTGGATGCCATTGCATCGAAGCAGATCCGCAGTTTTCTGAAAGAAATTAACGAGGAGAAGGGGACGACGATTATCCTGACTTCACACTATATCGAAGATATCAAGACATTGTGCAGGAGAACGGTCGTCATCAACCACGGAACAAAGATTTATGACGGTGCGACGGACGAACTGTTCGACCGGTTTCAGAGAAACAAGAGAATTGTCGTGACGTATGACAGCCCGACAGAAAGCATTTCGCTAAAGACAGAGCATGTAAGCATCCTCACGGATGAACCCTACAAAAAGGTATACGAAGCGCCAAGAGAAAATGCAAAAAGCCTTTTCGCGGAGCTCATGGAGCACGAACCGAAGGATATCGTCGTCGAGGAGGAAGAGATTGGTATTGTGGTTGAGCGCATCTATCAGCAGGAAGAACGGTAAGGAGGACTAT
>CAMWXA010000511.1 GCA_947178035.1 uncultured Lachnospiraceae bacterium
TACAACCACCTCTGCACAGCTTCCTGTATGTTAAAATAATAACACTTTCAAAAACAACGGTCAAGGTGATAGAGGAGGGATAATGTCAAAATCGATAGGAAATGTGTGATAAAAAATATAGACGAACCAGACAAAATGAAATATGATAATAATTAAGAAATCATTTCAGGAGGATGCAATGAATATGGACAAGGAAAAGTCTTGCGAAGACCCGGCGCTTGTGATGGAGTGCGCGCTCGATATGGGGGAGACCATGCTTCGCTGCGGCGCGGAGATTCTGCGTGTTGAGGATACCGTCACACGCATCTGTACGGCCTATGGCGGAGGAATTGTGGATGTGTTTACTATTTTATCTCTGATTATTTTAAGCTGGAAGACGGAGGAGGGGAAGAACTATACGCTTACGAGACGGATCAATCCGCACCCGACAGATCTGAATAAGCTTGAGGACCTCAATGCGCTGTCGCGGTACATATGTGAGAAGAAGCCGCCCAGCAGCGAGATCAACCAAAAGATCTGTGCGATCATGGCGCCGGAAGAAAGGCGCATATACAAATCAAAGATCACTGGTTATGTGCTTCTGGCGTCAGCGTTCGCCATCTTTTTTGGAGGAAATCTGCGGGATGGACTGGCAGCGGGCATTGTGGCAGTGCTGATGTATTTTTGGGATTATTTTTTCTCGTCGCACAACAGAAACCGGGTGGTTTACAGCTTGTTTATGTCGATTGCTGCGGGAGTGCTCTGCAGTCTGTCGGTCGTCATCGGGATCGGACAGAATGTGGATAAGGTTATGATCGGAAGCATCATGCTGTCGATACCGGGAATCAATCTGATGAATGCGCTCCGCGATATGATGTGCGGGGATATCATCACTGGGATTCTGCGGCTTGCAGAGGCGCTGATGATTGCGGTTGCCATTGCTGCAGGCTTTGGTATTGCGATTATGATGTTTGGAGGGATGTTGAGATGATATGGGTATTTTGGGAAAAGTATTTTGTCATGATACTGACAGCGGCAATCGGAACAGCAGGCTATTGCCTGAATGTCAATGTAAAGCGGAATAAGATTATATATGGCTTTATTGGAGGGGTGCTTTCCACGTTTTTGTACTGTGTGTTTGTGGAGGCAGGGATGTCACTGCTGCTGCAGAATCTGATTCCGGCGGCAGTGGTAACGTTTTATGCGGAGGTGCTGGCAAGAGTTGTGAAAGCGCCGGCGACGGTTTTTCTGATACCATCGATCATACCGTTGGTGCCGGGCGGAAGGCTGTATTCCACAATGCGCGCGATTGTGGACGGAGAGGGAGCAGATGCCAGAATCTATGCGATGGAGACCATCGTCATAGCGCTTGGAATTGCGGTGGGGATTGTGGTAGTATCGCTGGTATTTTACCATATTAGCCATAAACGGGTACAATTTAAAGTGCGATTTGACCCGGCACGTGAACTTATATCGACTGAAAAGGTCAACAAGAAAAGGTTGTAACTGTCGAGGACAGAATGTTACACTGTGCTGCAAAACCAGTAGGAAAGCATCGTAGCAGAAATGTTTCAAGTCATGAATCAGACAATCGAGCCGGGAAAATTTTCCGGCTCGATTGTCTGATCATATCAATTGAAATCAACATCCTTATACTGTTGAATATCGTGGTCTCTGGTGATATTTTCCCGGTATAATTTCGGTGTGACACCGGTTCGCTTTTTGAACAGGCGGCTGAAGTAGTAGATATCTGGAATGCCGCACTGCTGCGCGATCGTCTTTGTGGGAAGCTCTGTCACGATCAGGAGCTTCTTTGCCTGCTCAATGCGCTGGCGGTTGACATAGTCCGTCAGCGGAATGCCAACTTCCTTCTTAAACAGCGTGGACAGGTAGCTTGCATTGACATTCAGCCATTCGGACATTGTCTTTAAACTCAGGTCTGCCGTCAAATCCGAATTGATATAGGTGATGATCTTCTGCGTCAGCAGGGAATAGTCTTTGAGTGTATGTTTTCGAATCAGGCGGCAGTAGTTGAGAACGATGCGGGACCAGACCGTGTGGCATTGGTCCTTGCTGGCAACCTGTTCGATGAGCTGGACATGCTGGTTGGAGCACATGTCAATGTGAATTGGGTGTACGCCCGCCTCTTCTGCCTTTTTTCGAAACAGGGTGTTGAAAGCGATCGTATAGTCCTTGTGATCACGCAGTTCATCAGACAGCCTGCAGGGCAGCATGACAGATGACAGCTTGGAGACAAGCGCCATCGCTTTGGCTTCATTTCCGTTGAAAACAGCATCTAGCAGCTGCGCTTCCAGTGCATACCGCATCTCGATCATCTCAATATTCATCATGGAATCTCCAGTGCTCCGGTAATGGTGGGAGTAGGACTCATACCATTCATCTATGTCATTTAAGTCCTGATAAATAGTCTCAAACTGGTTTTCGCCAAACAGATAATTTCCAAGTGTCAGAAAAATACTGTAATAAACCGCTGGTACAGAAAACGATGCAAGGCGTAGATAATAGCTCTGCAGAACGGCATACAGCTCTTGCGGAAGCTGTATTTTGGCAGCAATGCAGTTCAGGCGGGAAGGGCGCATCTCCTCAAAAAGAACGGGACCGCATACCATCACGGTACTGTTGTCAGGAATTCGGAAAATACTGTAAGAGCACTGGAAAGTGTCCTTTAGGTGGTATATTGTTTTTTCTTTCAGACTATTTAGATAGTTGTAGGTATAATTCGGTTTGTAGTCTGGCAGAATGTCCGAGCGCAGGCCACAGTCCATCCATGCGACATCTTTGCATGGAAGTGTGATAAAATGAACGGGAATACGGTTATTTTCTAACAGATCTTGCACAAAGGACAATAAATTCTCTCTCATGTATATCAACTCTTTTCTAAAATTCCCAATAATAGTATGAAAGATACAAATAGAGCTCTGTAAACCCTCATGCTAATTGCAC
>CAMWXA010000512.1 GCA_947178035.1 uncultured Lachnospiraceae bacterium
GTGTTGGTGTCAAGCGCCCCCGTCGGCTCGTCGCACAGCAGTAATTTCGGATTTTTGGCAATCGCCCGCGCAATGGATGTTCTCTGCTGCTCACCACCGGACATCTGTGATGGAAACTGGTGCATATGTTCCGAAAGTCCCACGGCTTCCAATGCTTTCTCCGGGTCCCTTGTATCATTGACAATATCTTTCATCAGCGCGACATTTTCATAGGCAGTCAGCGTCGGAATCAGGTTGTAAAACTGAAATACCACCGCTACATTTCTGGCCCGGTAACTGGTGAGCTGATTGTCGTTATAATTGCTGATATCCTCCCCGCAGGATACGATTTTGCCGCCTGTCGCAGTGTCCATTCCGCCGAGCAGATTTAGCAGTGTGCTCTTTCCCGCGCCGCTTGGTCCCAGGATAACGACCATCTCACCCTGATTGATCGTAAAACTGGCATCCTTTAACGCATAAAATACCCTGCCTGCTGTTCCATACTCCTTGCTTACACTGTCAAATTCTATAAATACATCCTTATCCATAATCAACATCACCCGCTATTTTGCCGCAGCTTTCTTTCCCACACGCTCGTCGGTCATGGCATCTGTAATAACCTGCTCGCCGCCGCGAAGCCCCTCTACAACCTCTGTATCACTTCCACTGTTGAGACCGCAGGTCACATACCGTTTTACCACCACATCATTTTCTATTAAATAACAGTAGTCTCCGTCATCATCCGCATAGAGCGCCTCGTTCGGTATCAATATCGACTGTTCTTTTTTTCCTGTCTCAATGACTGCATCTACATCTGTTCCCAGATAAATCTTTCCGTCAGGCTTATCAATATGTATCTCCACCTGCAGCTTTGCATTGTTCTGGGAATCGGTGACAGTCTCCAGACGGATTCTTGACACATTCCCCTCATATTCGTTTCCACCAATCTCGACAACAGCTTTCTGCCCAAGCGCTACGTCTGCCATCTCATAGCTGGTAACATCAACAACAGCTTTCACATTTTCTGTATCTTTGATTGTAAACATTGGACTTCCCTTCGCGATTATTGCTCCCTCTGCGACCGTAATATCGCTGATTACGCCTGTTATTTCTGCTGTCACACCTTCACTGGCCCTGGCTGCCTCCTGCTCATTCCACGCAAGTGTCGTGCTGGCGAGCCTGGCGTTCTGTGCAAGCTGTTCAAGCTGGGCCGCGTTCATCGCAGCGTGCTTTGTACTCAGCATCTCCTGCTGGAGAATGCTTCTCTGTGTGGCAATCTCATTTAGATACATCTCTGCCTCATCAAAATACCGATTCTCTATTGGCTCCGCCCCCACATCCTGAAGCTCGATCTGTTCCTTCTGCAATCTGGCAAGCTCGATCTGAAGCTGCGCCGCCTCCACCTGAAAATCATTTCGCTCATCAGGCTCATAGCTGTCATCTGCCGCCGCTGCATTTTTTGCCACAATCTGTACCTGCAGGTCCGCAATCTTGATTTCCAGTGCCTTATTCTTATCACCTACCGCATCCGCCACGACCTCAATATTATATTTCAGATCGTTGACATTGGTAAGCGCTGCCTGGTATGCTTCCTGATACATCGCATCCTGCGCTGCTGCATCGCTGTAGGCTGTCTGCATTTCATCTGCCTGTGCCACACTGCCCCGATATCCTGACGCGAGCGCACTGGCCTGTATTCTTGCCTGCTCCACATTTCTGTCAAAATCCTCTGTGTCATAGGTGACGAGAAGCTCTCCCTTCTGCACAAGGTCGCCTGCCTTGACATCAAATGCTGCGATTGGCGCAGTGACTTTTGCATAATATGTCTGTTCTTCCTCGCTCTCAATGTGTCCCTCCGCCTCTATCGTCTGCGTAATGCTGCCCGTTCCAATCTCCTGCACATTGACCTTGAGCGGCGAACTGCCCGCAAATACTGTCGTCCCTGCAATCACCGCACACACAGCCCCAACACCAAGTATCTGACAGACTTTTTTTCTCTTCATCTTCTCCTCCATTCCGCATGCCCAGTCTCTGTTATCGATTCCCATGATTCAATCATTTGACAGAAGCGTCAAACAAGTTGGCATCATTTGCACTCTTGAGAAATATCCAGCGCACTATTTCAATGTAATTTTCAAGCTTTTCCTAACATAATTGGTACTTGCCCCAAATATGTATCTATCAATAGCTCCTCTATAAAGCCACTAAATATGAATATTATTTCATATTCATATAATACGTTGATTTTTATACATTGTCAATATGAATGTGAAACATTATTCATAAACTTGCTATAGTTCAGCTCTGGACTTTGCACCGCGCTGCAAATTATGGCTTTACAAGCCACGTGAGAATGCTCATGTACGGTAAAGAAGCAAAAATTATAAATAGAAGATAGACAGCCACCATTATTCCGAACTATAAAAACAGAATTTATGTTTGATAACAATTGCAATTTACGTCTATTGACTTCCTTAAATCCGTTCAGTATGATATTGTTTGAATTTATCTCTTTGAACGGATTGACAAGGAGGTGTGAATACATGAATCGAATTTATTGGGATAGAGATAAAATATCCATATTGACAGACCAAATAGAATCCATAGAGCATAAACATTATGCGATTCAATTATTTCTGAGCATTGATAAACCTTTAAATTTATATGTATCGGGTAAACTGATTGCAGGTAAGTGTGTAATTGTAAATCATAATGTTAATCATGTCTTTTCGACAGGAAATAAATTACATTTATCAATTATAATTGAACCTGCTTCTAACATAGCTAAGCAATTAGAGATGAAAATGAATGGAAACGATTTCCGTATTTTAGATGATTTCAGGATTGAAAAAATACAAAATATTGTTTTTAATCTTGCATATTGCCAAAAGGATAATGAACTCAAATATTATCAATATTTAATTGATACGTTATATGAATATATAAATTTAGACGGAAAAATAA
>CAMWXA010000513.1 GCA_947178035.1 uncultured Lachnospiraceae bacterium
AGAAGCGCCGCATTAGTCAGGAGAAAGATAAGAGAAACCGCAAAGACTTGATCTACGAGGAGGATAGCGATAACATCAGGAACATCAAGGGCAAAAATAAGCCTGGAAAGTTTATCAAACCTGAGAAGAAGGCTGTCGAGACTGTTGAGGAGCAGATCAAAGTGATTACGCTTCCAGAGACGCTCACAATCAAAGATCTTGCTGACAAGATGAAGATACAGCCGTCGGTTATTGTCAAGAAGCTTTTCCTGCAGGGACAGATTGTGACTGTCAATCAGGAGATAAACTATGAGACTGCAGAGAACATAGCGATTGAGTATGACATTATCTGTGAGCAGGAAGTAAAGGTTGATGTGATTGAGGAGCTTCTGAAAGAAGACGAAGAAAAACAGGAAAATATGGTTTCAAGGTCTCCGGTAATTTGCGTAATGGGGCACGTAGATCATGGTAAGACATCACTGTTGGATGCAATCAGAAAGACAAATGTAACAGATAAAGAAGCAGGCGGCATTACACAGCATATTGGCGCATATACCGTAAATGTCAATGGGCAGAAGATTACATTTCTTGATACGCCTGGACATGAGGCATTTACAGCGATGCGTATGCGTGGAGCAAACTCGACAGATATCGCAATCCTTGTAGTGGCAGCTGATGACGGTGTCATGCCACAGACCGTGGAGGCAATTAACCATGCAAAGGCCGCGGGAATCGAAATTATTGTAGCAGTCAACAAGATCGATAAGCCAGGCGCCAATATTGAGCGCGTGAAACAGGAGCTCACAGAATATGGCCTGATAGCGGAGGATTGGGGCGGAAGCACTGTATTTGTACCTGTTTCGGCCAAGAGTGGTGAAGGTATCGAACAGCTGCTGGAAATGATTCTGCTGACCGCGGAAGTGTTGGAACTGAAAGCAAATCCGGACAGACGCGCGAGAGGTCTTGTGATTGAGGCAGAGCTTGACAAGGGACGCGGCCCGGTTGCTACAATTTTGGTACAGAAGGGTACATTAAAAGTTGGAGATTTTGTGTCAGCAGGAGCTGCAAGCGGCAAAGTTCGTGCCATGGTGGATGATAAGGGAAGGCGCGTGAAGGAAGCGGGACCTTCCACACCAGTAGAGATACTTGGTCTTGGCGATGTGCCAAACGCTGGCGAGATCTTTATTGCGCATGAAAACGACAAAGAGGCAAAATATTACGCAGAGACTTTTGTGGCTCAGAATAAAGAGAAGCTTCTTGAGGATACTAAGGCTAAGATGTCTCTTGATGATCTGTTCTCACAGATTCAGGCGGGAAGTCTCAAAGAACTCAACCTGATTATCAAAGCGGATGTTCAAGGCAGTGTGGAGGCTGTGAAACAAAGTCTGATGAAGCTTTCCAACGAAGAGGTTGTTGTCAAGTGCATTCATGGCGGTGTCGGTGCAATCAACGAGTCGGATGTCATTCTTGCATCTGCTTCCAAGGCAATTATTATTGGATTTAATGTGCGTCCTGACACACAGGCGAAAGCTACCGCAGAGCGCGAAGGTGTCGATGTAAGACTTTACAAGGTTATCTATCAGGCGATTGAGGATATCGAGGCAGCCATGAAAGGTATGCTGGATCCGGTATTTGAGGAGAAGGTTATCGGTCATGCGGAAGTCAGACAGATCTTCAAAGCATCTGCAGTGGGGAATATTGCAGGTTCGTATGTTCTTGATGGTGTATTCCAGAGAGACTGCAAGATCCGAATTACCCGCGAGGGCGAGCAGATCTACGAGGGTGCGCTTGCTTCCCTCAAGCGCTTTAAGGACGATGTCAAGGAAGTGAGGGCTGGCTTTGAGTGCGGCCTTGTATTTGAGGGCTTTGACAGTATGCAGGAGCTTGACATCGTAGAGGCATATATTATGGTGGAGGTACCAAGATAAACAATGAGAAAGAACAGCGTTAAAAATACCCGTGTCAACGGGGAGGTTCATCGTGTTCTGGCAGAGGTCATAAGGAGCGAGATCAAAGATCCGAGGATTAACCCTATGACCTCAGTGGTATCCGTGGAAGTGGCACCTGATCTGAAGACCTGCAAGGCATGGATTAGTGTGCTGGGCAACGAGGATTCCCAGAAAGATACACTTGAAGGTTTGAAAAGCGCAGAAGGTTATATCAGAAGTCTTCTGGCAAAGAAGATCAATCTGCGGAATACGCCGGAGATTCGATTTATCCTGGATCAGTCGATTGCCTATGGCGTGTCAATGTCGAAAAAGATTGATGATATCAATCGCGCAGACGATGCGAGACACGTCGATGATGACGGAGACGATGATGCGGGGAATGAATAAAAAATAAAAATATCTGGGAATATTTGACTTCCCAGATATTTTTGTGTATTATGTACACAGGCATAAGAAGAAAATGGCAGCTGCCGTTGTATGCGCTAACGCAAAAATACAGTGGGCACATGGAGGAGTACTTAGTTCGTTTTAAGAGAGATTTATTGTAAGGGTAGTGATAATTATGGAAAAAATTCAGTTATTAGAGGAATGTAGAGACGCGAAAAATATATTTATTTCAGGTCATGTCAGACCGGATGGGGATTGTATTGGTTCCTGTCTGGCGATGTATCTGTATCTCAAGAAAGCGCTGCCGGAAGCAGCGGTCAGGGTAGCTCTGGAGGAGCCGTCGGAAGTGTTTCGGTGCGTCAAGGGATTTGATGAGATTGATAGTACCTACGTTGTGGACGGCGAGGTGGATGTGTTTATTGCGCTTGACTGTGAGAAGTCAAGACTCGGGGAAGCGGAGGAAATCTTTGCCAGGGCCAGGAAGCGCATTAACATTGACCACCATGTCAGCAATGAACGCGGGTGCGGGGATGTAAATTATGTAGTTCCTGGCAGCAGCTCAACAGCAGAGCTTGTGTACGAGCTGTTTGACAGACAGTATATGGATGTAGAG
>CAMWXA010000514.1 GCA_947178035.1 uncultured Lachnospiraceae bacterium
ACTTGGAGGTTTACTATGGGTAGTGTACAACTTTTAGACAAAACAAGAAAAATAGGCAAACTTTTGCACAATAATAATTCCAGCAAAGTCGTTTTCAATGATATTTGCAAGGTAATGCGGGATATTGTGAACTCAAATGTGCTGGTGATTAGCAAGAAAGGGAAAGTTTTAGGTATAGGCAGCTGTGAGGGTGTGGAGGAATTAAAAGAACTTGTCGAGGACAATGTGGGAGGGTTTATTGATCCGATGTTGAATGAGAGACTTCTCGGTGTACTTTCCACAAAGGAAAATGTAAATCTTGCAACCCTTGGCTTTGAGAGCCCGGATATACGCAAATATCAGGCGATTATCACACCGATTGAGACTGCCGGGGAGCGTCTGGGCACTTTATTTATCTATAAATGTAACGAGCAGTATGATATTGATGACATTATTCTGTGTGAATATGGTGTGACGGTAGTAGGACTTGAGATGCTGCGTGCTGTCAGTGAAGAGAATGCGGAGGAAAGCCGTAAGGTAGCAGTCGTGAAGTCTGCGATTTCCACACTATCGTTCTCGGAGATGGAGGCCATTACCCATATTTTTGATGAGCTCAACGGTACAGAAGGGATTCTTGTTGCCAGCAAGATTGCAGACCGTGTTGGGATCACGAGGAGTGTGATTGTCAATGCATTGCGCAAGTTTGAGAGTGCAGGTGTCATCGAGTCACGATCATCTGGCATGAAGGGGACTTATATTAAGGTCTTAAATGATGTAGTGTTTGAGGAAGTGGATGCTCTGAAGCGTCAGCTGAACAAGTAGTCAGCAAATTTGACAAACAATTCAAACAATTGAAATAATAGAAGCAAAAGGTTTATCTTGAAAAAGATAAACCTTTTGTTATTTTGACGTGCAAAATTAACTGATTTACATAACAGAATAAAACAAATTCACATAATATTGCAAAATAATGAAAAAAATACTTGAAATATTCTGAAAATAATCTATAATAGAGTAAGAAAGACAATATATTATGTAAATTCGTTATGACAATAATGGTTTACATAGAACTAGAAAATAGGAAAAGATGTAAAAGGAGGAGTAGAAATGTTAAATAGTTCAGGTGTATTTGATTACATTAATGCTTTGGGAACCTCGTTAGATGCAGCAGCTACGAGAAACGATATCATTAACAATAACATTGCGAATGTGAACACACCCAATTACAAGAGAAAAGATATTCGCTTTGAGACAGAACTAAAGCATGCTTTTGCAAGGGCAAGTGAGGACTCGGTGGATGCGAGGGTGAAAAATCTCGACTTGGAGGCGCTTACCCCGGAGATTTACACAGATTATGAGGAGCTTTCCTATCGGTATGATGGAAACAATGTGAGTATTCAGAATGAGCTGGCCATTCTTGCTAAGAACCAGATAAAGTACAATGGAATGATGACACTGCTGAATCAGGACTTTTCACAGCTTATGTCAGTGATGAAATAGGAGGGATGTTAGATGGGGATTTTTAATTCATTTGATATCAGTGCTTCGGGAATGTCAGCAGAACAGTACCGTATGGATATCATTTCACAGAATATGGCCAATGCTCACACGACAAGAACTGAGGATGGCACACCGTATGTCAGAAAGGTAGTTACTTTTCAGGAGAAGACAGACACCAAGAATAGAACATTTTCTCATATGCTTGACACAGCATTCAGCAATTTGAGCGGCAGACCGCTCGGCTGTACTAACTCGGCGGCTCTGTCAAGTCCGGGAATGGGAGTTAAGGTTGGCGGGCTGTATGAGGATACATGGACAGAGGAAGTTATGACATATGACCCGGAACACCCAGATGCAGATGAGAATGGATATGTACACTATCCGAATGTCAATGTCATCACGGAGATGACGAATATGATCGATGCAAGCCGTGGCTATGAGGCGAACCAGGCAGCGTTTGAAGCGACAAAGACAATGGCAAACAAAGGATTGGAAATGAATTTCTAAAAGAGTATTTTAGAGGAATTATGATAGGGAGTTAAGTAATAGGGGGAAGAGCGATGACAATAACAGCAGCAAATGATATCAATAGTTTATATCATGTAAATTCGGACGCAGTGAGAAACAGTCTGTACAATGTAAATACGGACAGTGAAGGACAAAAGAACAACAGTATCTTCGGTTCGATTCTTGACGCAGCAGTAAACAATATTGGCACGACCAATGATCTGCTCTCAACGCAGGAGAATGAGGAATTGAAGTGGATGATGGGGATCTCAGAGAATACACACGACCTTACGATTGCGGTAGGGAAAGCGCAGACAGCGCTCAACTACACGATCGCACTCAGAGACAAGCTCCTTGAAGCATATAAGGAGATTATGCAGATACAAATTTAGTGAAACCAATTGTAAAGGATTACAGGGGATTTTTGGGAGAAGGAGACACTTGAAATGGTTGACAAGGTATTGGATTTTGGGAAAAAGCTATTAGAGAGAATTAAGGAATGGTGGAATAAGTTTCAACCAAAGCAGAAGACTTTGATCATTGGTATCGCAGTGGTAATTTTGCTTGCCATCGCGATCCTGGTGGCAGTGCTCACGAAAAAGCAGTACGTCAATGTCGCAAATTGTGAGTCTACCAAGGAAGCAGCTTCTGTGAGGGATTTGCTGGATGGGCAGGGGATAACTTACAATGTGACAGCAGATGGACTGCACTTTGATGTAGTCAAAGAGCAGGAATCAGATGCGCGTCTTTTGCTCGGTTCTAACAATATTCCGACGGCAGGTTACACGATCGATGATGTGCTGAACGGAAGTTTTTCAACCACAGAGGCAGATAAGCAGAAACGCTACAAACTTTTCATAGAAGGTCAGATCGAGGAAGTTGTGACAAATATGAAAGCGGTTAAGACAGCTACCTGCCAGCTGACCATACCGGATGATAA
>CAMWXA010000515.1 GCA_947178035.1 uncultured Lachnospiraceae bacterium
ACTGGCACGAACCATGCAGCTCACAACTCTAATTTCTGTCTGGATGGAGCACTAGGAGCGTGTCTGAAAAATGCATTGTAATAGGTTTTGGATATGAAAACGGTATTTGTGGTTGATGATGATATCAATATTGGAAATATGTTGGAGGAGCTTCTGTCCAGGGAGGGTTATCGCGTCGCGCGCGCCTATTCCGGGACGGAAGCTCTCCTTGTGCTGTCCTCAATTCGGCCGGATCTTGTACTGCTTGACTTGATGCTGCCGGGATTGGACGGTAAGGCGCTGCTGCCGCGGCTGAACGGTATTCCGGTGATTGTTGTCAGTGCAAAGGCGGGCGTGGAGGATAAGGTGGACCTGCTGCTTGGCGGGGCTGCAGATTATGTGACCAAGCCGTTTGACACGAAGGAACTGCTTGCGCGCATTGCTGTGCAGCTTCGGAATGCTGCAGCCGCCGGTGCTGGTGTGAGACTGGAATATGGGGATATTGTCATGGATACCGGCACGCACAGTGTAGATGTGTGTGAACAGGCGGTACGTCTGACGAAGACGGAGTATGCGATCTTAAAATTGCTGCTGCAGAATCCTACGCAGGTCATCACAAAGACACTTCTTTTGGAAAAAATCAGCGAGGACACCCCGGACTGCATGGAAAGCTCTCTGCGGGTGCATATGAGCAATCTGCGCAAAAAGCTGCGGGATATTGGCGGAAAGGACTATATCGAATCCGTCTGGGGCATTGGATTTAAAATGTATGAAACTTAATAAAATCTTTACACTTTTCTTAACAGGTTTCTTAACAAAGTATCTGTAGAATACAGAGAGTAAGGGATAATTCTTATGAAAGGAAAGGTCTTTTCACAGGAAGAAGGCTGTGCAGGCTGTAATGCAGCAGGCGCTGCATGATGAGAATTTTCCCAATATGCTGATATACGAAACTTTAACAGAAAGGAGTCGCAGCTATTCTGAACAGCGTTTTACAGAATTCGGAACAGCTGCAAGTGTAACATTATGGAGTATGTATTGACTACCAATGCTTTGTGTAAGCATTATAAGCACTTCAAGGCGCTAAACGGACTCGACATGCATGTTCCCAAAGGGGCTGTCTATGGTTTTGTCGGGAAAAACGGCGCCGGGAAACCCACATTAATCCGTCTGATCTGCGGGCTTCAAAAGCCTACATCAGGCGAATTTGTGTTATACGGGGCAAAAAACACGAAAAAATCAATCCGGAGTGCACAGCGCAGAATCGGGGCGGTCGTGGAAACGCCATCGATTTACCTGAATATGACAGCGGAGGAGAATCTGAAGGAACAGTACTGTATCTTAGGGCTTCCGTCTTACGAAGGCATCCCGGAGCTTTTGGAATTGACAGGAATCGGAGATACAGGCAGGAAAAAGGCGAAAAACTTTTCGCTCGGTATGCGCCAGCGGCTTGGAATTGCCATTGCGCTCTGCGGGGACCCGGATTTTCTGGTGCTGGACGAACCGGTCAACGGGCTTGATCCGCAGGGGATTATCGAGATGCGCGAGCTGATTCTTAGGTTAAACAGGGAACGCGGCATCACAGTGCTGATTTCAAGCCATATCTTAGATGAACTTTCCCGCCTTGCGACACATTACGGTTTTATTGACAGAGGTCACATCGTGAAGGAAATCAGTGCGGAGGAGCTGGAGGCGGCGTGCCGGAAATGTGTGCGCGTGGAGGTGTCCAATGTAAAATTCTTTGTGCAGGCGGCAGACCGTATGCAGTTGGAATACCGTATTCTCTCGGAATCTATGGCAGATGTTTATGGGAAAGTGCCTATTACGAAATTGATTATGGCGCTTGCAAATGAGGGCTGCGAAGTGCTGTCCATCCATGAGCGCGACGAGAGTCTCGAGAGCTACTATGTCAGTCTGGTCGGAGGAGGTGACAGCCATGAGTAAATTATTGTATGCAAACTTTGTACGCCTGAAACACGATGTCTGCTTTTGGGTGATACTGCTGGTGATGGCTGCGATTGGGGTGATTCAGCCTGTCAGTTCCTATCATAGTATGCAGCGGTACACAGATTATGTGATACCTTTGGAAAATTCGTTCACGAACTATATTCCGCTGATTGTGATTTTGGGCGCGGCTTTCTGCAGTCTGTTTATCGGAACAGAATACAGCGACGGGACGATTCGCAATAAGGTTATTATTGGACATAGAAGAGCAGATATTTATCTGTCGAATCTGATCGTCTGCTTTGTGGCGGAATGCGTCATGTGTCTCGTTTTTTTCGCCGCGAATCTTTGTGTCGGGATTCCATTGCTTGGTTTTTTCCAATGCGGACTCGGCATGATATTGGGGTATACGGGGTGCGCTTTTGTGCTGTGTGCTGCGGTGACAGCACTCTATACCATGGCTGCCATGTTAAGTCAGAACAAGGCAGTGGCGGCAGTGGTGTGCACATTAGGAATTGTTTTCATGATTTTCGGCGGTGCCTATCTCAATGCAAGAATTAGTGAGCCGGAGATCTATGATGCCTATACCTATATCGATGCTGCTGGAAATATTGAGGAATCGGAGGCATGGATCAACCCCAATTATATAAGCGGAACCAAGCGTGTCGTATATGAATTTTTAAATGAGTTTTTACCGGGAAATCAGACAGTATTGCTCTGGCAGGGTGTGGCGGTCCATTTATGGCAGATGGCGCTGTATTCTGGTATCATAACAGTGGCAGTGACTGGGGCTGGCATCTTTTTCTTTTGTGAGGAGGACATTAAGTAAGGAGCTGTAGAAATTCACATATTGGAAGGGTGGGGAGATTGTATGGAGATATGGATGTTGGGTTTGACTGGTATTCTTTTGATTGTCGTCGCGGTATTATGGTTAAAAATAGTTCTTATGCGAAAGGCCGCACGGGAGATTTCCACAGCTTTTGCGGACCGGCTTACCACG
>CAMWXA010000516.1 GCA_947178035.1 uncultured Lachnospiraceae bacterium
ATCCTATTCCTTTTGGAAAGCTATTGCGGTATAATACAATTATCGGCAAATCTGGATTTCTTATGTACTTATAACAGATAATACACACTGCCAAAATGAACGGGAGGAATAAAAATGTTAAACAATTTTTTACTAAATCCAAAAGAATTTGAAATTGATGAGATAGATGGAGATGGAGGAAAGGGTGCCATTTACTGCAAAAGACTGATAGAGAAATGGACACCCCAACTGGAAACCGAGATGCTGGAGGCCTTTATACGTCTTTATTATGATGAAATGTACGAACAGTGGGGACCTGATGACGAGGAAGAAAGTAAAGAATACTGGCCGGAAATAAACCTGCCCGCAGACCTTATAAAATACACAGGAACAGATGTTACGCTTTATGCTTTGGAAGACGCGGTATATGCCAGAAGCAAAACAGGCAAATCCCTGTATGAGTCGCAAAATGTTCCTGTATGTGTAATATTGGTGCTGAATTGTCCATGGGAAGAAGAACACGGTTGGGCTGCTGTTTTTATAGATGAAAAATTTGTTAAAGTTGGTTGTGATATTGTTGACTGTGTTTGGTTGGATTGATTCATTATCTATGCGCAGCGGCGCTGCTTTTTTCCATATGCATGCGCAGCGGCGCTGCTTTTTTCCATATGCATGCGCCGCAATCCAGCGCCTGCGCTACACCTCCCAAAACATAAACAGATTCCAATACAGCACATTCGCCACCGCCACCAGCAGAAAGAACGCAGTGACATTGCAGAACACTCTCTGACGCTTCTTCAAAGCCTGCCTGTCTGTCTTATTGTTAAGAATCAGCCCATACACGCACATCACTCCCATGACAGCCGCAAGAGCTCCAAGCGCCGCAAACATCCATATGTATGTGTCTCCCAGTGCGTAAACGGAAATATGATGTATGATCAGAATCAAGAACAGCAGGGCTGTCAGCTGCAAAACAGCGGCAGCTGTGCTCCATACTTCTAATCGCTTTCTCCTGCCGGCTTTTCCAGTCTCTTCCACCGCCAGCGCACTGTGTTTCCTGCACAAATGTACCAGAGCCATGATACCGCGCACCAGCAGCGAGGCAGCAGAAAACCCAAACGCCGCAATCCACAGAAGAATCGATCCAACTTCCATGAGAAACAGCGGCAGCGAAGTCTGTATCTGATCCTCATAACTGAACACAATCTTAGCCTGTTTCCCGCTGTCATCAAAAATCCACAGCCTGCCTTCGTCTGTCTCGTCAATCCCGCCATACGATAAACTCATGATCTTAAATGGGCCTTTGCGCACAGTCCGCGCTGTCCGAAATCCCCCAGACGGTATCTCGTTATCGTCCGTGTAGTTCGAGCGCTCATATTTGCCGAAAATCAACTCCATCATATCACTGTTGTAGACCTTCTCGCCAGACTGGTTCGTCATGACAACCACTCCAACCTGGTTCTCCCTGTCCAGCAGCAGATAAGAAGAACAGCCCACCGTATTTCCTCCGTGGCCGACGGTCTGCACCCCAAACGGCACCATCCAGAATCCATGGCAGTTCAGCGGAATATCCGTCTGCCCAAAATACGCACTTGGCGAGAACAACGTTTCCCATGTCTCTGTGTGCTTCAGCAATGCCGTATCCTCCCACAGCAATGCGGCCGCAAATCTCTCAAAATCATCCAGCGTCGATGTGCACATTCCAGCCGGATACAGGGTGATATTGTAAAAACAGTCCGGTATCAGATCTCTTTCCGCCGTGTAACACTGCAGCTCCTTTCGCTTCTGCTGCACCCACGCATTGTCTGATAAATCTATGAATATAGCGCTGTGCTCCATCTGCAGCGGCGCAAAAATGTTTGTGTGCACATATTCGCAAAAGGACATCCCGCTGACCTGCTCCACGATGAACCCGGCAAGCGCCACACCCCAGTTAGAGTAAGCTGTGACCGTCCCCGGCTCGTAAATCTGCGCCGGTTTATGCTTCCGCAGCGCTTCCTCCAGACTGCTTATGTAGTCTGCATCCGTCACCATCAGATCGACATATTCCTCCTGAAATCCCGCATTGTGATTCATCAGGTTCAACATCGTAACCGGCACATCATAAGAAAGATTGGTCAAAAATCCCTCCGGAAGATAGCTGCAGATATCTGCATCAAGCGCAATCTTCCCCTGTTCATACAGCTGCATCACGCTGACCCACACCAGAAGCTTTGACGCTGAGCCCCACTCAAAGACAGAATCCGGCGCAGCTGCAGTCTGATTCTCCACATCAATATAACCGTAATATTTTTTCAAAAGTTCCTCTGTGCTGTCAAAGACGGCAACTGCCATTCCGGCTGTCGTTTCCTGATGTTCCCCGACATACTCATCAATTCTATCCTCCAGCGCTGCTTTTTCCACACCAGACGGAAGTGTCTGCCCTGCAGCATAAACTGTTGTTTCCTGTACAGTTTCCGGCAGCAGGGTCAGCGCAGCAATGATAACTGCTGTCATCCAACAGTTCAACTTTTTTATCAACTTATTTTTCAATCTCATGTTCCCTTTTCTCCTTCACCAAGCCGCTGCATATCATCAGCCCTCCGACACAGACAGATACAACGATAATCACAAACAACAGATTAGCATTCAGCACGGTGATATCATCCGCCCAAAAACCCCTGCTCAGATCCAATCCGCCCAGTCCGATTCCATCTGCCTCACCCACAGGTGCCAGAAAGAAATTCAACACATCATTGGCCGCTCCGAGCCAGATACCGCTGAGCGCGACAAGGATTCCCGCCTTGATCTGCCCGTTTCGTTTTCCATAGTCGATGATGAGTACATAAATCCATACAAGCGCAACGATATAAGTCGATATTTTCATTTACTTATACCAGTAGCGTTCATCCCCACCGATTTACACTCCTCATGCCGCCAGCATCAGATACATCC
>CAMWXA010000517.1 GCA_947178035.1 uncultured Lachnospiraceae bacterium
TGTAAATACACTGAATATCATCCACTACATGCATGACAAGTACTGCTATGAGAGAGCAGAGATGGCTCTTCATGACAGAGACGTTAAGAGATACTTCGCTACAGGTGTTGCTGGTCTCTCTATTGTTGCTGACTCTTTATCAGCAATCAAGTATGCGCAGGTAAAGCCAATCCGCGACGAGGACGGCATTATCGTTGACTTCGAGACAACAGGCGAGTTCCCTAAGTATGGCAATGACGATGACCGCGTTGACCTGATTGCACAGGATATCGTTCACAAGTTTATGACAGCGATCAGAAGACATCACACCTACAGAAATGGTGTTCCTACAACTTCTATCCTTACGATTACATCTAATGTAACATATGGTAAGGCTACAGGTAACACACCTGACGGACGTAAGAAGGGACAGCCGTTTGCTCCTGGTGCGAACCCAATGCACGGCCGTGATACACATGGTGCAGTAGCTTCTCTGTCATCTGTATCGAAACTTCCGTTTAAGGATGCGCAGGACGGTATCTCAAATACCTTTACGATCATTCCGAATGCTCTCGGTAAGGAAGCTAAGGTCTTCTCTGGCGATATCGAGCTTGACTTAAACAACTAATATACTACTTTAATCAGTTTTTACGACTGAACATGACAGCTGCGGAATGCCTGCAGCTGTCATATAAAAGAGAGGAATAGGTGTAACATATGGATGAGAAATCAATGATTGACGACCTTGTATCCCAGCTTGATGCCGGTTTTTCCGGGGAGAAAGCTGTTGGACATTTCAATGTAGATGTCAGCGAGGATGCTTCCACAAAAGAAGTCCAGACACTTGGATGTACAGACTGTTCCAGCAATCCCATGGCATGCAGTGTACCGACGCTTCATGAAGGATTGGACGATGAAAGTGTGTAAAGAAATTCTAAGCGTTCAAAGGACGCCCGCTAAGAATTTCTAAATTACACACTGAGGTTGTTTGTGCCGCCCATGGCGGCATGGCACGAAATGTGTAAAGACAAAGAATGTGTATAATAATTAGGAGGTATATAACTATGGCAGTTGATAATGCAGCACAGGTTGATAACCTGGTTTCTTTATTAGATGGTTATGCAACAAAGGGTGGCCATCACCTTAACGTTAACGTACTCAACAGAGATACTCTGTTAGATGCCCAGAAGCATCCTGAGAACTATCCGCAGCTGACAATCCGTGTATCTGGATACGCTGTTAACTTCATCAAGCTGACACCGGAGCAGCAGGCAGATGTTATCTCCCGTACATTCCATGAGGCGATCTAATTCCTCTCAGAATATATGTAAACCAAAGCCCTGAGAAAAAACTCAGGGCTTTTTGTGTGCATATGAATGATTCTTACTTATCAAGTCCGCTGTCCACCATCGCATTCAGCTGCTCTGCCAATTCCTTGCTAAGCGGCTTTCCTCCTGTTAGCGCTGACAAAAAGACCTCAATTGACCCATCATAATAATCGGAGAGAATCTTATTCGCTTTCCCGCGTGCATATTCCGCTGTTGTCAGGGCTGCAGAGTAACGTCTGCTCTTCTGGCTTGCGTCTGCCTGTACAAGTCCCTTGTCGATCAAATGTCTGATAAATGTATTAATTGTCTGCTTTTTCCAGTCTTTATGTAATTCCCCATTCAGGTATTCCATAATCTCACTAAAACCTTTTCCATCTTCATTCTTCCACAAATAATCCATGATTAAACTCTCTGATTGTGACATCTCGCATCTGACATTATTATTCATAATGACTTCCTCCATCAATTGAAAACTGGTACGAAAAATCCCTACCATAAATAACCTTATCACTTTTATTCTACTTGCTTTTTGCACAACTGTAAAGCATTTTTTGCATGTTTTTGCTTACTTCTTAATTATTTTGCATTATTTATAGTTTTTTTTGCGTCAAGTTCAGCCTCTGTATCTGGAGTGAAAGTCAAAGGTCTCTGCTAGTGCTGGCTGCTTTTTTGTCTGATGGCTGCCTGTGTCTTCCAAAGTTAAATGCATGAATTATTCCCCATAATCCATGCATTGTAATCTGTTATGTTTTTAATTTAACGGCACTATATACAGCTTCTCCTCTGGCATATTATAATACTCTTCATTTGTCTCAGCTCCTGACTTTTCAAACAACAGTGCATCGACTTCTTCGGGATTAATGATGTGATCTATCCCACGATACACTCTATAGGTATTCTGATCATCGTCATCATATCCATCGGAACCGCCCTGTACAATACCTGTAAGCTGTGTTCCATCCTTTAAACGCACTCCTGTCATTCTTGGTGCTTCTACAAATGTAGTGGATTGAATAGCATTTCCATCCTGATCCACTCCTTCAATCGGAACGATCTGCAGTGGGAAATCCAGTTCAACATAGAGTGATATCGGAGAAATCTCTGCTTTTGTCACCGTCACTCCGCTATCTCCGACCGGCTGTGATAATTCGATGCTTCTGATTTGGTCTGAGCCCTCCAACGTGAGATCAAATGCCCATACCGCATCGATATCTGGTATGAATGCCGCTTTGTCTAGCGTTCCAAGATTTTGAAATTCAATATGAATTGTCTTTCCTATAAGGCTGTTATCTTTTTCGTTCATCATAAGTGTCATAATGTATTCCATACTGCCATCATCATTGGCATATTTTGCAATGACACTTCCGTCCGCAGTCTCTTTCGCAGGCGTTCCGTCTGTATATGTGATGTTGCCATAGGCATCACGGTGCAAATTGTCAAAAAATCCCCCACCTGACATGTTGATATGGGCACCATCTACTGTCCTGATTACATATTCAAAACCAGGCTGTACACCTTCCTCAACATGATATCCATCTACCCGGAACGAAAGATACGCAAAATGTGCATCAACAATACTCTGCTGTACTGTGA
>CAMWXA010000518.1 GCA_947178035.1 uncultured Lachnospiraceae bacterium
CGGAGGAAAAGACAGCAAATGCAAAGAAGGAAGCCAACGAGATTCCTGTTCCAAACGAGGAGTATATCAGCAGCGAACCGTCGGGCAGGAAACCGAGCGGACTGTATCGGTTAGGGCAGGATGAGAATGGAAATCCGAAAGTGATATATGACGATCCCAGGAAAGCTGCGGAGAAGGAGTCTGCACAGAAGAAAACTGTCGATGGAGACCAGGACAACCCCTCTAAAGCATCAGAGGAGAAATGCGTCGCCGACACAGACCGGGTTGACAGGGAGATTCAGAAGCTGAAGGAGCAGAAAAAGCAGCTGGAACAGCAGATCAAGTCGGCTTCCGGGGATGAAGAAAAAGTCAGGGAACTGCAGGCAAAGCTGGCACAGGTGGAGAATGAACTGAGCCAGAAAGACAATGATACATACCGGAGACAAAATGCTGTCGTTACGAACGCATAAATTCTATCAGCCGGCTGTTAAAGTCCTTTGCCTCCTCATAGGCTGCGTGGCCGAGATTTCTGTACAGATACAGTTCACTTCCCTTTATCTGGTCAGCGATTTCAACAGAGGAAGCGCCTGAAACAATCTGGTCATCACTGCCGCCAATGACCAATGTCGGGCAGGTGATGCTTGGCAGCGACGCGTATGCATCATGCTGCAGGCAGGAGGCAGCCTGTACGATAAAGCGGCTGAAATCCTTCGGTCTTCCTATTCTGGTGAGAATCGGATAAAGGCGGCGGTACTTTTTCAGATAATTTTCAGAATAGGACTTTTCGGCGGTGTCTATCATGAGGGCTCTGTAGTCACCCTGCCCGGCAAAGTGAATCCATCTGGAAACGACATTTTGGACGGTCTGGTTTGGTCTTGACAAGGTGACGGCAAGCACAAGTCTGTCGACGAGTTCCGGATAGTCGATTGCCAGATACTGCGCAATCATGCCGCCCTGAGAGACGCCGAGCACCTTTGCGCGCGCGATACCAAGTTCGTGCATGGCAGCGGCCAGGTCTGATGCCATATCCCTTGTGGAATAGCCCCTGTCCCGGTATTTTTCCAGATGATTTTTCCTGCTGAAAATATAGACCTTGTAGTCCCTGGCGTACATGCGGTAGGTGTATGCCAGTGGCAGCGCCATTCCTTTCACGGTCGTCAAACCGTCCCCGAGTCCGGGAATCATGACCAGAACATTATCTCCCTTTCCAAATGAGACATAATCCATATCGGTATCATCCATATCGACGCGCCCGTTCTTTGCATCCCAAATCATAATGTTTCCTCCATTTACAGTGTGGTAGTGTCAAGTCTAATACCCAAAAATCGCCTCAACCCTAGTAAAATCAATGGTTTCAGCCGCTCGGTGTCTTTACCCCCCTCTTTCATAAACTGTTTAACACTACCTACAGTGTTTTGTGTGACAGGATAAGTATATCTGTTTTTATAAAGAATGTAAACAAATCAGTAAAAAAATGCACCAATTGATCGCAAAACGCTTGCTTGTGACGCTGCGTAATGAGATATACTATTCGAGGAGGTGTGACATGGATAAATATAAAGCGATACCACAAGGTTATATGACCGTTGGTGAAATTGCAGGAAAAATGGACATTACAACATTACGACCACTGCGATTATTTTTATTGGCAATAATTGATAAACTGGTTGACAAAATGTATCATGTGTAATAAAATTATTACACATGATACATTTAAATAAAAACGAAAGGAGAATGAATATGTTTAATATCATGCCAGTGATCGCCGCAGTCGGGGCGATTGTCATTATCGCAGTGTATCTGATTGTGAGGGGAGGCGAGCGGAAGGCTCAGTACAGCAGTGTTGACCTAGAAAAATTCAACCACTTTGTAAAGGAGATCCGCCGTGAGAATGCGGAGATCAGAAAAGACCTGCAGACTGTCAGGACAAAGGTTGAGGCAATTGACAAAATGATGGAAGAAATATAGTTATGAGTAATTTTGTCGGAGATCTGAATCTAAAGAAATACGAAGATTACGTCAATGTCTTCGATTCGCTGTCCCACCCCGCAAGGATCAAGATCATCGGTATCCTGGCGGAAGGACGGCAGTATGTGAGCGAGCTGGCAAGGCTGGTCAATATCAGCAGACCGCTGCTCTATATGCATCTGAAAAAGCTCGAGACCGCGCGGCTTGTCACAAGCGCACTGGAGTTGTCCGAGAACGGAAAGGCCATGAAATACTATGCGCTTGAGAACTTTGAACTGCAGATTACGAAGGAATTGCTGCATCAGCTCTCTGAAACGATAGTCATTGATAATCCCAGTGGAAACCATTAGACCATGTATGAAAAATACGTCCGCAGAAGCGGGATTTCCACTACATATATGGACATCTGAACAGCAGCATCCGCTATAAACGGTAAAACCTTTACCAAATGCTCAGCTTTCACGATATGGTAGCATATGTTATAATGGACACAGAGGAGAGAAAGGTATGAGCAGAAGTTATAAAAAGACACCCATTATCAAGTACTGCGGCGATAAAAAATATGGCAAGCGGCAGGCAAATAAAAAAGTCCGGCGGTCGGATCAGACAGTTTTATTAAAAGGAAAACAGTACAGAAAACTTTACGAGACATGGGATATCAATGATGTTATCCAGTTCTGGTCCAGAAGAGATGCACAGAGGCATGGAGAACTGGACATCTGGAAAAAATGGCATTACCGAAAATAGAGGAAGACGAAGATTCGTCCTTCCCCTATTTTCGATTAAGCAATCATGTTTTTTGTTGTGTTTGTCATAAGCGATGTCTGCCTTATCCTATGTACTATCGATTACGTTCTTCACAGATTGTTTGTGCCGCTGATGGCGGCATGGGCGGTAAAAGTGTGAATCTATAACGTGATTTTTGGGCGCACTACCCCCTTGGTGGAAAA
>CAMWXA010000519.1 GCA_947178035.1 uncultured Lachnospiraceae bacterium
ATATGAGATAATGAACGAGGGAAAGATATCCATACTGATTCCGAACAAGGACCATGTCGATGATTTGAGACGATGCATAGATTCCATCAAAGAGCGCAGCACGTATGAGAATTATGAGATTGTTATCATAGAGAATAACAGCAGGGAAAAGGCAACCTTTGACTATTACAATACCTTGCAGGAACAGAAAAATATAACAGTTGTTACGTATGAGGGAGAATTCAATTACGCAAAGATTAACAATTTTGGAGCGCGCCGTGCGACAGGCAAATATCTATTGTTATTAAATAACGATACGCAGGTGATCTCGATGAATTGGCTGGAGGCGATGCTGATGTACGCACAGCGCCCGGATGTGGGGGCAGTCGGCGCAAAGCTCTATTACGGCGACAGAACCATACAGCATGCAGGCGTGGTCATCGGACTTGGCGCGCACAGGACAGCAGGACATACGCACTATAAGATCAACTATGACAATCTCGGCTATATGGGAAAACTGTGCTATGCGCAGAACGTGTCAGCAGTGACAGGTGCGTGCCTGATGGTCAGAAAGAGTATTTATGATGCGCTTGGCGGACTGGACGAAAGGTTTGCGGTGGCGTTAAATGATGTGGATTTCTGTCTTCGAATCCGGGAAAAGGGATATCTGAATGTGTTCACGCCATTTGCCGAACTGTATCATTTTGAGTCTGCATCGCGCGGCATTGATGTCGAAGACGAGCAGAGGGCAAAGCGCTATGAGGAGGAGTCTGCGCTGTTCCGCGAGCGGTGGAAAGAACTGCTGGCCAAAGGAGATCCGTATTATAATCCGAACTTTTCCCTGGATCGCAGTGACTATTCACTCAGGATATAATTAAATAAAGCTAAATTTCCCTATAATCTTGAAATATTTCCAAATATTTGGTTTAATATAATTGGAATGTAGTGCAAATTGACAACGCACTGATTTTAATGAATTGATATGGAGGTAGCAGTATGAGTTTTATGGATGAATTTAACTTCTGGCTGGGTGATGATTACTTTGACCAGGCAACAAAGGATGAGCTCTTAAAGATTAAGGACAATGAGAGCGAGATCGAAGAACGGTTTTATAAGGAGCTTGAGTTTGGAACCGGCGGATTGAGAGGTGTGATCGGCGCAGGTACGAACCGCATGAACATCTATACTGTGAGAAAGGCATCACAGGGATTGGCAAATTATATCATCAAGGCAAACGGGCAGGAAAAAGGGATTGCTATCGCATATGATTCGCGTTTTATGTCACCTGAGTTTGCCGACGAGGCAGCTTTGTGTATGGCGGCAAACGGCATCAAGGCGTATGTGTTTGAGTCACTGAGACCGACACCGGAGCTTTCTTTTGCGCTGAGGACGCTTGGCTGCATCTCAGGTATCGTGATCACAGCAAGCCACAATCCGCCAGAGTACAACGGATATAAGGTGTACTGGGAGGATGGCGCACAGATAACCGCACCCAAAGACAAGGATATCATCAGCGAGGTGAAGGCTGTAACAGACTATCATACAGTGAAGACAATGGACAAGCAGGAAGCAGTCAATGCCGGCCTGTATCAGGTGATTGGCAAGGAGATTGACGACGCTTACATGGAAGAGCTTAAGAAGCAGATCATTCATCCGGATGTTATCAAGGAAGTTGCGGATGATATTAAGATTGTGTACACACCGCTTTGCGGTACTGGTAACAAGCCCGTGAGAAGAATCCTTTCCGAGCTTGGATTTAAGAATGTGTACGTTGTACCAGAGCAGGAAAATCCAGATCCGAAGTTCACGACATTGGATTATCCAAACCCCGAAGATCCGAAGGCATTTACATATGCCTTAAAGCTTGCGAAGGAGAAGAATGCAGATATTGTGCTTGCCACAGATCCGGATGCAGACAGACTTGGCATCTACGCATTGGATACAAAGAGTGGAGAGTACAAGGCATTTACAGGCAATATGTCCGGTATGCTGATTGCGGAGTATATTTTAAGAGAGCGCAAGGCAACTGGGACAATGCCAGAGAATCCAGCTCTTGTAACTACGATTGTTACAACTAATATGACCGCACCGATCACAAACGAATACGGTGTGAAGCTGATCGAAGTTCTGACAGGATTTAAGTTTATCGGCGAGCAGATTAAATTATTTGAGCAGACCGGTTCAAACAACTATGTATTTGGCCTGGAGGAGAGCTATGGCTGTCTTGCGGGAACACATGCAAGGGATAAGGACGCCGTTGTCGCAGTGATGTGTCTGTGCGAGGTTGCAGCATGGTGCAAGAAGCATGGAAAGACACTGTATGACATGATGCTTGAAATCTATGAGAAGTATGGCTATTATAAAGAGACGCAGTATGCCATCACAATGAAGGGTATCGATGGTTCCAAGCAGATCGCAGCACTTATGGACAAGTTTAGGAACAATCCACCCAAGCGGTTTGGCGAGCTTGAGGTTGTGCGCGTAAGAGACTATGACAACGATGTTATCACAGAGCTTGCGTCAGGGAAGACTTATCCGACAGGACTGCCAAAGTCAAATGTACTCTACTTTGATCTGACTAACGATTCCTGGTGCTGTGCAAGACCTTCTGGCACAGAGCCAAAGATTAAGTTCTACATGGGTGTCAAGGGAACAAGCCTGGAAGATGCACAGAAGAAGGTAGAGGATCTGACAAACGAAGTAAAGAAAGTAATCGAAGAATAGGCGCTGTTGGCAAAAGACAGCGATAAAAGAGGAGCTGTATGAAGGGGTGGGGATTTGCAGTGCAGATTCCTGCCCGCTTTATCAAAGATGGAGTGATACATGAAAAAATTGTTTGCACAAATTATTAAGTTTGGTTTTGTCGGCGGAGTGTGTTTTTTGATTGATTTTGCCATCTCTACGGCATTGTTT
>CAMWXA010000520.1 GCA_947178035.1 uncultured Lachnospiraceae bacterium
TATTATTTGCAGCTTTTTGTTCGATTGTATTGCAAATAGTATAGAAAAAACGTGAATATCTGAGCTTGTTAATCCCATTTATTGTTGATAGACTGTAAAAAGTATAGCAGATAACAGAAGCATTGTAAACAGCGTGAGGAGATTTTCTAAGGCATCTGAAAAACGCCGCCCAAGAGAATCGAAAGCTTCACGCAAAAAACGCAAAGGGCAGCGTTTTTCGAGGCAAGGGGGGTTGAACATGCAGCGACTGATTATTTATGCAAAACCATACTTATGGCAGCTTGCGGTCACCATAGCGGCAGGCATTGGATGCTCTGCTGCAAACGTGTGGATTATCGACATTCTAAAGCAAATCATCGACGCGTCCATGAAAGGGGAGTTTGCCGCCGTGCTGCCAGGACTCGCCGCAAGGTCCGTGCTGGCAGTTATCACAGGGATTTTTGCCAACTATTTTGTCATCCGCATGACAGGATATTTCGGCGCGGAAGTTTTAAAGGATTTGCGGCGTGACTTCACAAATCACATGATGAAAATGGCACCTGATTTTATGGAGCAGAATAATTTCGGCGATATGATTGAGCGGGCGTCGTCGGATATCGGAACAATTGCTGCGTATATGCAGACGTATTTTAAAGACTGTCTGTATGTCCCGATTATCGTAATTGCGTTCACTGTGTATCTGTTTTCCCTGCACCCGCTGCTCGCGGCGGTATGTCTTGGGCCGCTGCTGGTTATGGTGCCGCTGAGTATCCAGCTCTTAAAGCCTGTCAAAATGGCGCAGTCCGTGTACGTAAAGCAATTGGGATTAACAAACAACCATATTCAGGCTGCCTTTGACGGAGCGGACGTCATAAAGACCTGCAGTCTGCAAAAGAAAATGCAGGATAACTATGCCGCCGCGCTGCAGGAAACCTTTGATATCTCCAACCGGAATGATCTGCGGCAGTACAATATCGAGCCGCTTTCCTGCCTGATACGGGAGGCGCCGAGAGCTGCCGCGCTGTGTCTTGGCGGATATCTGGCTTTTAAGGGAAATGTGACATTAGGCATTCTGACTGCGTTTATCAGCGGCATTGAGAAAATAAACGAGCCGCTTGTGGGGGCATATCAGCTGGTTGTCAGGACACAGATGGCAATGATTTCCATCAGGCGGGTTTTTGAAATCATGGATCTGCCAGTGGAAGATATGGGTGGTAAACAGTTAGGTATAAACGAAGATAATAAACATTTATTTGAATTTCACAATGTATCGTTTGCCTATTCGGAACAGGCCGCGCATGAGAAAAACGTTTTGTCGCATTTGGATCTGACGGTTGAAAAAGGAAAGCGCATTGCCCTTGTGGGCGAGAGCGGATGCGGGAAAAGTACGATTCTTAAGTTAATGTGCCGGCAGTACGAGGTCTGTGACGGGGAAATCTTATTTTGCGGAAATCAATTTTCGGAGCTTCATCCAGAATCCGTTCGGGAAAACATGGCGCTTATCTCACAGGATACTGCTGTTTTTCCGATGAGCGTGGCGGATAATATCCGTATCGGAAAGCCCGACGCACGGCGGGAGGAGATTGTGGATGCCGCAAAAAAGGCGGGGTGTGATGATTTTATCAAAACGCTGCCAGACGGATATGATACACTGCTTGAGGAAAAGGGAAGCAATCTGTCGGGCGGTCAAAGACAGCGGATTTGTATTGCACGGGCGATTTTAAAAGACGCACCGGTTCTTTTGCTGGACGAGCCAACTTCCGCTCTGGACAAGGAAACAGAAATGCATATCACGGAAACACTGAAACACATTTCGCAGGGTAAGACGGTTGTCACTGTAGCGCACCGCCTCACAACCGTTACGGACTATGATGAAATTATTGTGCTTGACGCAGGGCGCATTGCAGAGCGCGGGACACATCAGGAGCTTATGGAGATGGGCGGAATGTACTGCAGTATGTATTGTATAGGAACCTAGTGCATACCGTATAACGGCAAAATTCGTTATGCGGTCGTGTGCATCAATGATATGTTGTCAGGAGGTGCAGGAAAATGAGAGAATTGAAAAGATACCTTTCGTATATCGGAAAATACAGGGTTTCGTATTGGAGTATTTTTATTGGAACGCTTGTCACTTCCATAATGCTGACCTTAATCTATCCCTATATGAATAAACTAATGTTTAACGCATTGGAGTACAGGGATAAGGATTTATGGAAACAGGCGGCGGCATTGTGTATTCTGCTGGTAGTGCTCAACTGTCTGGCGCCGTACAGACGGTATTTTCAGATCCGGGTTGTGCGGAAAATTGTATTTGACATCAAACGCAGGCTCTTTGAAAAGCTGATGAAACTGGACATGGATTACTATGAAAGCCACCATAGCGGGGAGGCGTTGAAAACCTTGAACTGGGACGCCAATTCCCTGAAAGATTCTTATTTCTCCCACATTTACTGGGTCGTTGGCAGACTGGTAAACGGGGTGACCTCAATCATTGCAATGCTTGTGTACAGTCCTGTGCTGGCACTGGTGTCGATTGGATTTTGTCTGGTGACAGTGTCGGTTTCCATTCAGATCAACCGCCAGATAAAACAAATGGACAAGGATATTCAGGAGAAAACAGCACAGCTTACGGCGCGTCTGAGTGATATTTTGTCAGGCTTTCCGACGCTGAAAATGTTTCGCGGCGCGTCGATTGTGCTTGATTTTTTCCAAAGTGAAAATCTGCAGGTGACAGGCGAGGAACAGCAGCGGGTGAAAAAGCTGGCGGCGCTTGAGATGGTATCGTTTTTCTTAGGGATACTGGCAAGCTTTGGAACCATCGGCGCAGGTGCGTTTTTGGCAGCGCACGGAAAGCTTGACTATGGAACGGTTATGGCGATTGTGTCCCTGCAGATGGGCGT
>CAMWXA010000521.1 GCA_947178035.1 uncultured Lachnospiraceae bacterium
TTGCCGCCCTGTACCGTAGCTTCCTATCAATTTGTAGGAGATGATCCAGAGGAAAAAGTAGGAGAAGTCATGGACACATTTATTCGCTCCAGCAAGTTATATGAAATCAAACCAGATTCCCGCCTGTTCGGCTTTAACAACCCTGAACCACAGCCGGGCAGTGATTTTCATGGCTATGAGGACTGGGTAACAATCCCGGACGATATGGAAGTGCCGAAGCCTCTGGTGAAGAAGCACTTTGACGGCGGTCTTTATGCAGCGTACACCATCAATTTTCCTGATTTTTACGAGTGGAATTTTCTGAAAGAATGGGTTCATAAGAATGAGAAATACCAGGAAGACCACCGGGATTATCTGGAAGAACATCTAAACTGGGTATACTCGTCCCATATGAACTGGCCGGAAAATGGCATCGACGGAAAGATCGATCTGCTTCTGCCGATTAAAGCAAGATAAATTATGCTGGAAAGAGAATCCTGATGAAAAAAGAGGGCTAAATCAACAAGCCCTCTAAAAACTACAGATCCCGCAGAGTCTGCATTCTTCCTGCTATATTTTTTTCAAATTCTTCGTCAGAATATTTCGGATCTCTTGTAGCTCTCCAGATATCACACGGCGCTTCTTTACATTTGCCGCAGTGTTCCAGATTTTTCTTGTGAACGGCACACTGATAAATGGAGCAGCCCTCAGGGGAGTGAAATACGTTTCCCTCACAGGCATTGCAGCCAGTGCACAGATTGCCGAGACAGCTGCATGTACTGCAGTCTGTGCCGCAGACACTGATTTTGGACTTTCGGTATTCCTCGAACCATTTCTGGACAACGTTTAGCGGATGCTGTGTCAGACTGGCAGTTTCCTCAATGCTTTTGCCCTGCTCAAACTGCCGGCATGCCACAGAATACATGCTTTCCGATACTTCGATTAAGTGTCCGTCGGGATCATAGATGCGGATTCCGCGCTGCAGCCACGGAAATGTTTTCGGCTCATGAAGGCGCTCCACATCGGGATACTGATCTAAGAGAGCGATAAACGACTCAAAGTCTTCCGTCTCAAAATAAAGCTCCATGGTATTTGCGTGATACATCATGGTGTCTGCCTGAAATCCTGCTATCTGGTCAAAATGCTCCTGCAGCGTCAAGCCACAGGTCAGTGTTTTGTTCCAGCCCAAATCAAGTGTGACTTCCTGGTCAAATAAATTTTTATAAAATGATAGTGACTGTTCCATGTTCTTTACAGCAATCAACGTGTTGCAATATCTCATAAGCTGATCCTCCTCGACAGTATTTTATGTTTTACGTGTATGATACTATTAACCATTATACTGTGTTTCGGAGGATTTGTATTGTATATTTCCGACATTCTGCATCGCGTAATTTTTGGCATCGGATATGTTCATGGAGTGATATTTCTTGAAATCGTGGCATAAGTGCGCCTGGTCGGAATACCCATATTGATAGGCTGCATCTGCGGTGTGAAAGTCTTTGTTATACAGGATTCCGTTCCACAAATACTGGTATCGCACCAGCGCAGCCAGACTTTTTGGGGACACGCCGATATATTCCAGAAATAATCGCTCCAGCTGTCGGCTGCCAATGAGAAGCTCCTGTTTCAAGTCCGTCATTGCCAAATTTCCTCTGGCGCGCAATATCTTAGAAACGGCCTGAAATACGACCGGATTTTGATGCTTTTCCTGAAAGTGGTTCAGCAGTATCGTTTCCGCAATTGGTATGAGCTGACGGATATTTTCGATATCAAATAACCGTTTTTCAATTTCATTTTTGATTCCTGAGAAGTGATAATCCACATCAAAAAAAGCATTCTTCGTATTTTTCATGGACTCTTGTGCAAACATGGAAACTCCCCACGGATAGAATCGGATTGCAAAACGAAAGAATGTTTTCTTTTCTCTATGCTGATTCGGATAGAGAAAGGTCCGGTCATCAATTCCGCAAAAACTGCTGTCAATTACATTTTTCGAAAAATCAGCTGTAAATATAATGTCCATACAAGTGTCCGGCGTTACGATGTCTACGGTCTCTATAAAGTTTTCCTCCTGCAGGAATGGCTTTTCCGAGCCCCAGAAACACCGGATATAGGGTTTGAGGGCATCGCACGGCGCAAACTCCATGTAGTCCTTTGTACATTGAAACGGCGTGGCTGTGATCGGATGGTAGATTTTATGTAAATTCATATGGGTAAGTCTTTCTGTACATTGTTGTCTGTATATTGCTAAGGAACAGTTTCTAAATTATAAATTTTTCATTACGTTATCACAATTTTATCAGCGTGTCAATGTACATGCAATACTTGCTATAGGGTATTTTGAGCGAGTACTATGCGTGTTCCGTATGACATATCATACACGAATATTTTATTGTTTTCGGAGCTGGAGGATGACGTCCAAAACATTGGTAACCTCTGTCCAGTCATATTTTACTTCGCCGTACTCCCGCAAAAGGATGGGCATAATCACGACTCTGTTTGCCACAGTCCCAAGTTCGTCTAAGGTTCCATATCCGTCCCGAAACAGGGTAACGCATCGTCGAGCGGCGGTATAGGCCCGAGATTCATCTTGAGGGGCTTGTTTGGATATCAGAACCTTCATGAGCCAGTATAACGCTTTTTCCGGATTATCCATGGCAGCGCCGCTATCCTGATACAGCATACCGCAGTTTAGAAATGCATTAAAATAGTCTTGGTTTGCGGCTTTTTCATACCAGTACAATGCTTTAGCCGGATTCTTTTCTGTACCTTCTCCGCGTTCACACATTACGCCGCAGTTAAATTGGGCGTTTGCGTCTCCTTGGTCAGAGGATTTTTCAAGCCAGACGAAAGCTTCTTCATATGATTTATTACGATAAAGAAGCAGTCCTTATT
>CAMWXA010000522.1 GCA_947178035.1 uncultured Lachnospiraceae bacterium
CAAAGGTTCACAGGAAACAGCAATGCTAGGAGAGGGCTCCTTCACATCAACAATTCCGCCAACAACTTCGCCGCAGCCAAGCTCCTCAATCAGCTGACATGCCCTGTTGATGGCCGCCTCTGCATTTCTCGGGTCAAGTCCCTTCTCAAAAATGCCGGATGCATCTGTTCTCAATCCGACTCTCTTGGAAGACTTTCTGATATTGGCACCATTGAAAGTCGCTGCCTCAAACAATACCGTCTGCACATCATCGGTAATCTTTGAATTCTCACCGCCCATGATGCCCGCAAGACCAATCTCCTTCTCTGCATCACAGATCATAAGCATCTCCGAATCAAGCTTTCTCAACTGTCCATCAAGTGTCTGAAATACATCTCCATCTTTCGCACGTCTCACGATAATCTTGCTACCTGACACATTCTTCAGATCATATGCATGCATCGGCTGACCGTACTCCATCATGACATAGTTTGTGATGTCGACAAGATTGTTGATTGGTCTGATACCGCAAGCCGCAAGCCTTCGCTGCATCCATTCCGGCGACGGCGCTATCCTGATATTCCTGCACACTCTTGCACAAAAGCGCGTGCAGAGGTCTCTGTCATTTATTTCCACGGAAATATAGTCCTTTACATCCTCGTCATTTCCCTTTACCTCCACGACAGGCGGCACAAAAGGCTTTTTAAATGTAGCTGCGGCCTCCCTTGCGATACCTAAAATACTGTAGCAGTCCACACGGTTTGAAGTCACCTCATACTCCACCACTGTGTCATGCAGACCGAGCGCCTCGACTGCATCCTCGCCTGGTGTCACTGGTTTCTGAAATACATACACACCGTCTTCTGGTGCCTCTGGGTACATATCCCGGCTGGAGCCACGCTCCTCAATCGCCCACATCATACCATGGGATTCAATCCCGCGCAGCTTACCTGCCTTGATCTTAATTCCATTTTCCGGAAGCGGACCCCCGTCATGACCGCCAGCCACTCTTCCGCCGTCGAGAACAGTTGGCACATAGTCACCTTCCTTTAAATTCTGTGCTCCTGTTACAATCTGCACTGTCTCTGTCCCTACATTGACCTGGCAGATTATCAGCTTATCTGCGTCTGGATGACGCTCAATTTTCTCTATATGTCCTACTACAATTTTTTCGAGATTTTTGTCAAGCCGCTCAAATCCCTCTACCTTTGTCCCTGAGAGTGTCATGGCATCGCAGTACTCCCTATCCCCGCATGCAAGCTCAGGCACATATGCTTTTATCCACGATAATGGTGTATTCATGTTATCCTCCAATCTATGACATATATGTCATTTTTAATATCATTTCAAACGTTTCAGAACTGTTTTAAGAATCTGATATCATTCTCGTACAAGAGACGCATATCATCAATCTCGTACTTCAAAAGTGCAATCCTCTCAAGACCGACTCCAAACGCAAAGCCAGTATATTCCTCTGGATCAATATTGCACATCTTCAATACCTTGGGATGAACCATACCGCATCCCAAAATCTCAATCCAACCCTCACCCTTACAGAAACGGCAACCGCTTCCTCCACACTTAAAGCATGACACATCCATCTCAGCCGACGGTTCTGTGAACGGGAAGTGATGTGGTCTGAATTTCACTTTTGTATCTTCGCCAAAGAGTTCCTTAGCAAACTCTGCCAGTGTCCCCTTCAGATCGGCAAATGTGATCTTTTTATCAATCACAAGGCCCTCAATCTGGTGGAAGGAAGGGGAGTGTGTCGCATCCACCTCATCTGCGCGAAAAACCCGCCCGGGCGCTATCATCCTAATCGGAAGCTTTCCCTTCTCCATCTCATGCACCTGCACACCGGAAGTCTGCGTTCTGAGCAAAATATCCCTGTTGATATAAAAGGTGTCCTGCTCATCCTTTGCAGGATGGTCTTCCGGAATATTTAACGCCTCAAAATTATAATAGTCCTTCTCTACCTCTGGTCCCTCTACGACCTCATATCCCATCCCAATAAAGATGCGCTCTACCTCCTCCAGCGCAATCGTATTGGGATGCCGATGTCCAACATTATTCTTTTGTGCCGGAAGTGTCACGTCAATCACTTCTGCCTTCATTCTTGCCTCGCGAAGCTTTCTCTCCATACTTGTCATCGCATCGTCAAGAACCCGCTCAATCTCAGCTCTCGCCTCGTTTACAAGCTGTCCTACCTTTGGCCTGTCCTCTGGCGCCACATCCTTCATCCCTTTCAGCACAGCTGTAAGCTCGCCCTTCTTGCCCAAAAAGTTGACACGTACATCATTTAATTTGTCCAGCGCTTCACTTTCATTGATTTGACGGATTGCCTCCGCCTTAATCTGCTCTAACTTCTCTTTCATCCTTGTTCTCCTTTACTTCTTTCATAAAAAACTTACAAATGAAAAATCCCCCATAGGAAAACTCCTACAAGGGACGAATAAACCGCGGTACCACCCAAGCTTCTATACCGGACAGACGCGCCTGTCCGTTATGACAAGTGTATATCACTCAGACAGCCTTCTTCCTGACACACCTGTACAATCATAGCACTCAAAAGACTTAACGTGTCACCTCCGTCTTCTCCTACCATACCACCTGACAGTCATAACAATCAGACGAAACTTCAAAAAAGCTGCTCCGGTGGGAAATTCAATATCATATCTGAACTGAGGAGGCTTTCAGCCGATGACCTCCACTCTCTGACAGAAAATATGACTCTACTCTGCACCTTCATCGCATTTCCAATATATAATATGAAGATTACTTAAAATTATCATATGTTATCCGATAAAATATTTCAAGTGGATATTGCTCTTTTTAAGTTACTGGCCGCAGGAAAATTAACAGACATACCTAC
>CAMWXA010000523.1 GCA_947178035.1 uncultured Lachnospiraceae bacterium
ACATAGTACAAGCGGATCTATCTGGTACAGTTGGCTCAGAACAAGGAGATTCCTGTATAATATAAAGTGTAAAGGGAGTTGACGAAAAAAGATACCTCATGTAAATTTAGATAGTTACTGACCTGACCGTTGGTAATAATCTAAAGAATAAAGAGGTATCTAAAATGAATAATACTGCCAATAACAAAAAATGCAACCAGAAACTTCAAACAATGTGAAGTTATCCCGTGCCGAGATCCGCAAAGAGCAGAAAGCCTCCGCCAGGTCAGAAAAGTCCAGGATGAAGAAAAAGAATCCCAAGAATTCCACACTGGCGCAGTGTGACAGGGAACTTCTTCAAAAAGCGGATGAGATCATGCAGGAGCTGAAAGCCCGGATATGGCGGGATCTTGAAACGAAGGGTAAGTTTTCCAAAAGCGACAAACTCTCATTTATCTGTGAAGACATGCTTATAATAGGATGTGATATAGGCAGTGAGACGCATTATATGAGGGCGGTTGATACCAGGGGACGGGAACTTGGCAGAAATGCATTTTCATTTGATAACAATGAAGAGGGATTCAGGAAGGCTAAGGACTGGGCAGTAAGGCTTGCAGCAGAAAATTCGAAGAAACAGATCATATTAGGCCTTGAATCTACCGGACATTACTGGTTCTGTCTTGCAGCATGAATGGTATCAAACGAAATCGGTGTGGTACAGGTAAATCCATCTGCGGTAAAACAGACAAAAGGAGGATGCGATGATGGAAAGTATCAGGAAAGCAGTGCAAAAGAAAATACAAAGTTTCGCTGCCAGATATGTCTGTATGATGGCGGCAATGACAGGAACTGGTTTATTGATTTGCGGCTGTGGGAGGAGTGCTTCTATAGAGGATACCGTGTCAGCGGATACGATAGCGCAGGCATCAGAGGAAAACAGGCGCAGGCAGGATTATGATGGAGTAGGGATCCATATAAGAGAAAGAAAACTTTCTGTGGAGAACAGTGAAGAGGCGTTTCAAATTCCTCGTTTGGAACAGCTGTTTACGTATGAGAAGGCAGAAAACGCATCGGGACAGTATCTTGTTATTACTGGGATATCAGAGAAATACCGGGAGCAGTTTATAGAATATCTTGTCATTACTGGGATATCAGAGAAATATCAGGAGCAGTACATGAGACATATGATCGAATATCCAGAATGGATCGATACACAGAGAAAATATCTGCGATTTCCCGCAGAGGTCAATGGAATCCCTGTAAGGGAGATCGGCGCGTTTGCTTTTGCCGATATTAAGATGGACGGGGTAGAATTGTCGGATTCCATCGAAGTGATTGGAGAGGGGGCATTTCGCAATACAGGAATTACAGAACTAAGGTTTTCTCAAAGACTGAAAACAATAGGAAAAGCAGCTTTTGAAAACTGCAGTCTGGAACGGCTTGAATTTCCGGAACAGCTCTCATCGATTGGCAGCAGGGCGTTTGCAGGTAATATGAATTTATGGACCGTACTGATACATAAAGTAGACGTTGAGATAGCGCAGGAAGCGTTTGCGGACTGCAGTACAGATTTTCTGTTGTGTTATGGAGATGACACAGACGGCAGGGAAAATCTTGCTGCAAAGTACGCTGGGAAAAATGGGCTGGATTCAATGGAAATTATGTTATCTACGGCACCAGTCATCCATTATCCACCAGAACCTTATGTTCTGCAGCCGCGGATTGACAACTTCTTTTATGGGGATTACGGAGATTGGGAGGAAGAACAGTGGTGTACTTGGGAACAGGATGAAAATGCTCCCAATTTCGGATATAGCGACTGGCAGTGGATTGGATGCTCTTCCTGGTGTGGCGTGATGGATTTTGAACTGATGGTTGAGGCATCCTCTGAGCTTGCATCGGCAAACGGACGATATTCTGCGGAGAATGTACTGGTTCAAAACAGGGATGCAGCGTGGGTGGAAGGAGCTGATGGATATGGTATCGGTGAGAGCATTATCTATCGTCAGAGCTGTACGACTTTTGACAGTAATAAATGGAACGCAATGCGTCCGGATTGTTTTACACCGGAGTATGACGGCTTTATGCGCTATACAGAGATCTGTATTGTGAATGGATATGCAAAGAATCAGAAGACATGGGCGGAAAATGGGCGGATCAAGCAGCTGAACATGTATGTGGAGGACAAACTTTATGCCTGTCTGGAGCTGGACGATACGATCCTGCCGCAGTATTTTACATTGCCGGAAGAGGACATTAAGGTGCTGAGCGGCGGTATGATTGAGGTGCGTTTTGAGATTGCAGATGTTTACCCGGGAAGTGTGTATGAAGATACCTGCCTTACTGGATTAGTGATGGAGTTTAGCGGGAGACATGCACATTGAGACGAATTATCATTTCTTTGATTCCATTGGACAAAGTGGAAGGCAGAAAGCTTTATTATACAGACACAATCCATCTGGTCAGAGAGAAAAAATGGCAGGTACGGTTGTCAGCCGGCCTGCCATTTTTTCATCTCCCGTCTTACTAAAAATATTGCGATAATACTTGATAAATGAAAATCCTAATCCCCCAGCTATGCTGGGGAGAACAGAGTAGTTGGAAACAATTGGTAATATCACTGAAGAAGCAGTACAAAAGTATATCAAAGAACAGGCAGAAGAATCAAGGAAAGAGGATTCAAGAAGTACCGGTTTATAAGCGGACCAGTAACAATGCTTGTGACACCGCCCTTTGGGGCGAGCAGTAATACTGCCCCTTTGGAGGGGCAATATCAAACCAGTTCGGAGGCCCCCTTTTTTGCACCAGCACTGTGCTGATGCGCCTGAACGATAGAAGCATCAATGGAAA
>CAMWXA010000524.1 GCA_947178035.1 uncultured Lachnospiraceae bacterium
TCAATAATTATTTGTTTATCGTATTTATTAATATTATCGGGTAGATTTGTTTTAGCAAAAAATCTATATTCCAGTGCTTCTTCTGCATTATTTTGTATTTCCCCACTATACGCAGTCGTCTTAAAAATGATACCCGTTCCACAGCAAATATCTCCATTCGGATAAGTGATAATTCTATCCTCACCTGAATAAATGCCAAACAATGTCAGTTCTTTTATTTCAATTCCGGCTTCCTCAAATGCTTCTCTTTTTACCGTTTCTATAAATTTTTCCCCAATCTCCATAGAACCGCCAATGATTGCCCAAAGTCCATTATCGCGTCGCTTTTGAAGTAATATTTCCCCTTTGTCGTTTTCAATAATAACTCCGCACCCTATTGTCCTAAGCGGCGCATGTCCTACTACTTTACGCATCTCTGCTATATAATTTCCTTTATACTTTTCTATAATATCTTTCATACCAATAACCATTCCTTTATGTTATTTGAAAATTTCACACCATAATTTCAAACGAATATTCAAAATTATTCTCCAGGATAAAAGGTTGTCCTGCTTTCATAAGCTGACCTGCAGCATAAATTAGATACATTCAGAAAAACTTTCCCTTGTAAACTGCCCATAAGGGCAAAAACAATGCAGGCAGCGCTCCCTATGGGAATAAAACAGCACAAGGAGTAAGCCCGCCTGTTTCTTTAAATATCCACTTCATCAAACAAATCATCGAATGTAATTTTAACATTCGGAAAATGAATTATTTTTAATTCCTCTTTATTTTCTTCTCTTACTGTTTTCCATAAATAATATTCCGGTTTTCCGGATTCATTATAATCAAGCTCATAAATTTCCACTTTTTTCTCTTTGATGTCAACAATCCAGAATTCGTCAATTTCCTGTTGACAATACAAGTCCATTTTTTCACCGCGATCATATTTTTCAGTTGATGCACTTAAAACTTCCATTACAAAACGCGGTGCATCAATAAACGTGTTTCCTCTGCGCGATCTGGTACGGCAATTGATAGACGCATCTGGAATAACTGTCTTACTTTCCCCATCTTCTGTTTTGAATCGATATTGTACATTGTCAGAAAATACATAACATGTGCTATTTTTCAATTGCTTCCGTACCGCAGCAACAAAATTTACAATGACTGCCGAATGTTCCGGCCTTGCACCTGCCATATCTGTTATCCGTAAATCCAAATCCATTTCTATCCCTCCTCGTTTCATTATATCAGACTTCCGGACTATTTCAAGCATCTTGCAAATCTGAAAAACGTTGCCATGAATCGCTGTCCGTGGTACAATTGAAGTCAAGAATTAAAATAGGCAGCATTCCCTATGGGAAACTGCCTGTTTCAAAAGTCATCACCGGACATCACAAAGGATAAAAAGCGCACAATCAGTATGTCAGCTCAATACTGCCCATACTTGTATCGATTTCAAGCTCTCCGTCTTTACCTGACTGATGATACTTCGTGCCTTCACTGCGGTTGTTGACATGCACGCTGCCCAGATCAGCCTCCAGCTCGATATCATATCCGTCAAGATCCTGCGCCGCATCAACCTTTACACCGCCCATCGATGCCGTAATGCTCAGGTCTCCAAAGGTACAGGTCTT
This sequence comes from uncultured Lachnospiraceae bacterium, assembly GCA_947178035.1. Classification (GTDB taxonomy): domain Bacteria; phylum Bacillota; class Clostridia; order Lachnospirales; family Lachnospiraceae; genus COE1. Next base: position 1,620 of record CAMWXA010000524.1, read on the forward strand.
CAGCTCAATCTCACCCATATCATTGTTCATCTCCGCCTTGCCGAGACTGGTATCTCTGACGGAAATCTCGCCCAGGTTGGTAGTCAGATGCGATTCGTCAAAGCTGCACTTTTTTAAGGTACAATTTCCCAAATTGCTCAAAAGCTCACACTCCGATGCGGATATCCCTTCTAACTGGATATTTCCCAAAGCCGTATGCACATCGATTTTATTCATCGCTGTCTGCTCCGGTATCGTCAGCGTCAGGCTGCACTGTGAATTATTGACTCCCCATTTCTGATTCCAGTACGATCTCTGCTTTATGGTGAGCGTCCCATTCTTTACCTCATACACGGGCTCCAGTCCCTCTGAGTACTCACAGCTCAGATAGAATTGCTCCCCCGCTGTGATCGTCACATCCATCAGGTTTGCATCTACATTGAGCGTATCAAACGCTTCCAGATCTGAGTCTGCAGTTGTCGTTCCCCCATGCCCAAATAAACCCATTCCATGTCTGAAAACATGAAAAAATGTACCGCCAGTCACACAGCAGACTGTTATGATCGTAATAATCGTAATCCATACACTTCTCTTCATTTTAATGACTCCTCCTTATAACGCTCTGAGCATCTGCTGCACCAGCGCCGCAATCACCCACACAATCCATGTAATGTGCCAGTCAAAGCTCAGAAAGCTCCAGCACAGATAGATACAGGTCACTGTCGGCCAATAAACTGACATAATCTGTGATATCGTCTCGTTTTTGTAAGTCACCTGCTTCTGCGACGGCACAAAACCGCCCCCTACAGTGCCCCTCTTATTTAGCGAAAGAATTGTCGTATACCCTGCGTTCACATTCCCTGCCACCACAAACAGAAACACACCAATCGCGACAAGCACAAACATTCCCGCTGCACCAAAGCCGCGGCTCCATCCAAACAGACTGTCTAAAATGACGACTGGCAGCACACTCAGTATACACAGAATGACACCGATCGTGATCATCATCGCGTGCGTCACGCGAAAGCTCTCTCTCTGGTTATGCACGTATCCCGCCGTCGCAAAATCGATACTGCACGCCTGTTCCTTGAGAAACTTCCATTTTCCCATGACAAAACCAGAAAACAGAAACAAGCCGACCGCAGCCGCAATGGATAAAAACATAAAACTTATGCCAAAGACACCCCTGGCACGCCAGCTTCCACCTAAATTCACGAGATATCCGCTGC
>CAMWXA010000525.1 GCA_947178035.1 uncultured Lachnospiraceae bacterium
TCACTATGCAGTAGGTCAGTTCAATATCAACAACCTTGAGTGGACAAAATCTATCTTACAGACAGCTCAGGAGTTAAACAGCCCTGTTATCCTTGGCGTATCAGAGGGCGCAGGCAAATACATGACAGGATTTAATACAGTTGCAGCGATGGTGAAAGCGATGGACAGCGATCTTGGCATCACAGTTCCCGTAGCGCTTCACTTGGATCATGGTACTTATGACGGATGCTACAAGTGCATTAAGGCAGGTTTTACATCAATCATGTTTGACGGTTCGCACTATGCAATCGAGGAGAACATCGCAAAGACAAAAGAACTTGTTGCAGTGGCACACCAGCTTGGTCTTTCGATTGAGGCAGAGGTTGGCTCAATCGGCGGTGAGGAAGACGGCGTTGTAGGAATGGGTGAGTGTGCAGATCCGGAAGAGTGCAAGCAGATTGCTGATTTGGGTGTAGATATGCTCGCAGCAGGCATCGGAAACATTCACGGCAAATATCCGGCAAACTGGGCTGGCTTGAGCTTTGAGACACTGGATGCAATTCAGCAGAAGACAGGCATCATGCCGTTAGTGCTTCATGGTGGTACAGGTATTCCTGATGATATGATCGCGAAGGCAATCTCACTCGGCGTTGCGAAGATCAATGTCAATACAGAGTGCCAGCTCTACTTCCAGGAAGCTACACGCAAGTACATTGAGGCCGGAAAGGATCTGGAAGGCAAAGGATTTGATCCTCGTAAGCTTCTTGCACCGGGATGTGAGGCAATCAAGGAAATCGTTAAGATCAAGATGAACTTGTTTGGCTCTGTCGGAAAGGCATAAACAGCAAAATGATGATACAAAAAGCAGGTCATATCTGACCTGCTTTTTGTATTTAGTAAATCAGTTGTTTTTGTAGTTTATAGCAGCCTCGATTAGCCCTTTGAACAGCGGATGCGGTCTGTTTGGTCTGCTTTTCAGCTCTGGATGTGCCTGTGTCGCAAGGAAAAATGGGTGCGAGGGGATTTCTACCATCTCTACGATGCGCCCGTCAGGAGAGAGACCAGACAAAAGCATGCCTTTCTCTGTGACAACAGCGCGGTAGTCATTGTTGACTTCATAGCGGTGTCTGTGCCGCTCGTGGATAATTTCATTTCCATAGAGCTTGTACGCTTTGGAGGCGGTGTCGAGGTGGCATTCGTAGGAGCCAAGCCGCAGCGTTCCCCCGATATCCTCCACGCCATTCTGGTCAGGCATCAGTGCGATGACCGGGTGTGTCGTATTTGGGTTGAGCTCGATGCTGTGTGCGTCATTATAGCCGACAACATTTCTGACAAACTCCACGATAGCAAGCTGCATGCCCAGGCAGAGCCCAAGGAATGGAATATGATTCTCACGCGCATAGCGGATAGCATCGATCATGCCTTCAATACCCCGGTCGCCAAATCCACCAGGAACAAGGAGTCCATCAGCATCTGCCAGGATTTCCGCTACATTGTCTGCATTGACATGTTCGGAGTCCACCCATTTGATATTGACAGTGGCATGCTGCGGGATTCCGCCATGTTTTAACGCTTCGACGACACTGATGTACGCATCGTGAAGCTGTGTGTATTTTCCAACTAAAGCGATGGTTACTTCCTGCGTGGGGGATTTGAGGTCGTCGACCATCTTCGCCCAGTCTGCCAGGTCTGGAGCGGGGCTGTCCAGGTGCAGGCATTCGCAGGCAACTTCCGCAAGATGTTCCTTCTCCATGGCAAGAGGAGCCTCGTAAAGATACTTGACATCGAGGTTTTGGAGCACATGGGAGTTTGGTACATTACAGAAAAGGGCAATCTTGTCTTTTAAAGCCTGGTCGAGCGGATGCTCGCTTCGGCACACGATGATATCTGGCTGGATACCCATTCCTTGTAATTCTTTGACACTCGCCTGTGTCGGTTTGGTTTTCATTTCCTGTGATGCGCTCAGGTAGGGAATCAGCGTCACATGGATTAAAATGGCATTTTCATGTCCAACCTCATGCTGGAATTGCCGGATGGATTCCAGGAAGGGCTGACTCTCGATATCGCCGACTGTACCGCCGACTTCAATAATTGCAATGCGCATATCGGGGTCCGTAAAATTGCGGTAGAACCGGCTTTTTATTTCATTGGTAATGTGGGGGATGACCTGTACTGTACCTCCGCCGTAGTCTCCGCGGCGCTCTTTCTGGAGAACTGTCCAGTAGACTTTGCCTGTGGTGACGTTGGAGTTCTTGTCCAGACTTTCGTCGATAAAACGCTCATAGTGGCCGAGGTCAAGGTCGGTCTCCGCGCCGTCATCTGTGACAAAAACCTCTCCGTGCTGGATAGGATTCATCGTACCGGGGTCAATGTTGATGTATGGATCAAACTTCTGCATGGTTACCTTATAGCCTCTGGCTTTGAGAAGTCGTCCGAGTGAAGCAGCTGTAATTCCTTTTCCAAGACCGGAAACTACACCGCCGGTTACAAATACATACTTAACTGGCATAACCTATTGTCCTTTCATCTGTTTGTTCTAAATCATTTCAATATTCTACTATTATACAACGTCCCCATAATAAAAAGCTATAGTTTTTTCGATTTTTGTAAAAGAATGTAAAGGCAGTAGCGCAGAAACCTGTTAGAACTTATACTTCAATTAGGCTTTTGGTAAAATCTCCAAAAGCCTGTTATACTTTAGCCAAGACCAAATCAAGAAGCTGTCTTGCTTCTAAAGTGCATTCTGCATAAAGCTGTAAAAACTCCAGGAAGGGAAAGATTCCCTGACGGAATTCTTCTTCAATTTCCGGGTGCAGCTCATAAGTAATACCATAAATTCATAC
>CAMWXA010000526.1 GCA_947178035.1 uncultured Lachnospiraceae bacterium
TATGTGGCATGTAACTTTCTGCTCTCCGTCCCACATTTGGGACAGCGGCATCCAATTCTTTTCGACTTGATGAATATATGAAGAGTTTCCATATCCTCTTTATGGTCATAAATATAATAATTTTCATCCAGGAGAAAAGAATAATCTGTTGTTTCTTTATATTTCATCATCGTCCACATCCCATCGCCATATGAAAAGAATATTTTATCATATATACCCTACTATGAGAAATATAATATCAAAAATAGAAGGCAGATATTTTCATATCTGCCTTCAGACTGTAGACAAAGTCCCGCACTTCTGTGCGGGATTTTTCTATACTAAATGTCGTAAATTTCAGTGTTTATACAGATTTCGGTGTACTTTTCTGGTATAATAGAAGTATCAAATCAAGGCAGGTATTTCTACTTATGATGACTCAGAATGCAGATAAAAAAAGAGAACAGGTGCAGTTCCTTTGCATGGATGACATGGTACCACAGGATCACCTTCTACGAATCATAGACAAAGCAATTGACTGGAACTTCATTTATAACCTTGTAGCCGAAAAATATTCGCCGGACAATGGCCGTCCCAGTATGGATCCCGTGATGCTGATTAAGATTCCTTTTATCCAGTATCTCTATGGAATCAAAAGCATGCGGCAGACCTGTAAGGAAATCGAGGTGAATGTTGCCTACAGATGGTTTCTTGGTCTGAATATGATGGATAAGGTGCCGCATTTTTCTACATTTGGAAAAAACTATACCAGACGATTTAAGGACACAGATCTTTTTGAACAGATATTTTCCCATATCCTGATGGAGTGTTATAAATTTAAACTCGTTGATCCCAGTGAGGTTTTTGTGGATGCCACTCATGTAAAGGCAAGGGCCAACAACAAAAAGATGCACAAACGTATTGCCCATGAAGAGGCTCTTTTCTATGAGGAACTCTTAAAAAAGGAAATCAATGAAGACAGGGAAGCTCATGGAAAGAAACCTATGAGAGAAAAGAAAGACAAGGACGATAATGGTAACGACAGCACACCATCAGCCGGAGGTGATCCCAAAGAATTCACAGATGACATCCCAAAAGATGCAAAAACAATAAAGTGCAGCACTACTGATCCTGAAAGCGGATGGTTCCGCAAAGGGGAACACAAGAATGTATTTGCCTACGCAATCGAAACTGCCTGTGATAAGAATGGCTGGATTCTTGGTTATACAATCAACCCGGGAAATCAGCATGACAGCAGAACTTTTAAGGGGCTGTATGATAAGATCAAGGATATCGGTATGGAAACACTGGTTGCAGATGCAGGATATAAAACCCCGGCGATTGCAAAACTTTTGATAGATGATGGGATCAAACCTCTCTTACCTTACAAAAGGCCAATGACCAAAGATGGATTCTTCAAGAAATATGAGTATGTATATGATGAGTATTATGATTGTTATATCTGTCCGGGCAATCAGGTGCTGACATATCGTACAACAAACAGGGACGGATACAGGGAGTATAAAAGTTGTGGAACATTCTGTGCACAATGCCCGTATCTTTCACAGTGTACTGAGAGCAGGGATCATGTAAAAACCGTAACCCGTCATGTATGGGAGCCATATATGGAAATCTGCGAAGACATCCGTCAGACATTGGGAATGAAGGATTTATACGCGAAGAGAAAAGAAACCATAGAAAGACTCTTTGGAAGTGCAAAGGAGAATCATGGTTTTCGATATACACAGATGTACGGAAAAGCCCGGATGGAAATGAAGGTCGGGCTTACATTTGCGTGTATGAATTTGAAAGAGTTGGCAAAGATAAAGGCAAAATGGGGATTGATGGAGGAAAGAAAACCACACAAAATTTCTATTTTGTACGCAATTCGTTTGATAAAAGAAAAATGGCTCTGGGATATAAATCCCAGAGCCGCTTTGTTACAGCCTGAAGGCAGATATTTTCATATCTGCCTTATATAAAATACCTAAAGTTCAGAAAGAACCTGTTTTAGTCATATCCCTTTCTTTTGTATTGATAAATTTGTCAATTGCTGTCTGCCTGCGAAGTACATCTTCCCTTTTTCCTGGTGGCTTCCTTGATTGGAAGTCCGGTATTATAATCTAACTGACGGGGTTCGTACTCTTCATTTTCCCGCTGCCTGGTCATCAGGCGGCTGTTCCAGGTCTTGTCGTCGGGATAACTGTTCCACGGGCGATTTTCCCAGTAGTATCCGCGAAACGGATCGCGGGTGTTATACATGTTGTCAAGCAGCGCTTTGTGCAGACGTTTCTTTTCATTGTCCATGGAAGCGTTATGAATCAGATTCGTCATTTCCTCAGGATCATTTTTCAGGTCGTAGAGCTCATCGGATGTCATCAGGTTGATGACCAGCTTATACCGTCCGTCGAAGACACAGCGGACAGGCTGATAACCACCGAATCCGTCGTGATCAACCTCGTATCGCCCAAATTCCATAAATACATATTCGTTGGTTCTCTGTCCTGTTTTCAGCTCTTCATAAATGCTGTTTCCTTCAAAGATCTTTGGCTTTGGCACTTGGAAGATGTCACAGATCGTTGGAGCCAGATTGATGTGCGAGACCGGATTGGAATCCACCTGATTTTGGCCGAAACCGCGCACAATGAGGGGGATGTGCGTGATTTCCTCATACATGGCAGGCCCCTTGGCGGTCAGGGAGTGGGAGTAAAGCATATCACCGTGGTCGGATGTGTAGATCACAACAGCGTCACTGGCATAATCATCCACCGCCTTTAACACACGTCCAATCTCATAGTCAACAAAGCTGTTGCATCCCAGAAAATATTTAAAATTCATGGAG
>CAMWXA010000527.1 GCA_947178035.1 uncultured Lachnospiraceae bacterium
GAAAGGCAGGAACGACGCAAGGAGGGAATGCCGCATCGGCATGACTGGAAGTGTGTAAAGAAATTCTAAGCGGCCAAAAGACGCCCGCTAAGAAAATCTAAAGCTTCACGGATTGTTTGTGCCGCTGATGGCGGCATGGGAGGTAAGAATGAAAAAATACAGATATATAGATATAGTGTTTATCATTGCGGCAGGCGTTTTTCTTTGTTTTTTTGTCTCTTTGAGGGTTGTTGTGAAAGAAATATTGATTGACAGGATGGGGGTACAGCTTTCGTGGTTTAATTATGTTCTTTATGATCTGAACACAACTGTTGAAATGCCAGAAGAAGAAACTTCTTTCGAAGGTGATATGGAAGGTTATGTGAAAAAGTACAAGTATAAATTAAATGCATATACAACATCTGCTATGGCATATAACCAGAATATAAATGAGATAGTAACCCATATAAAAAACAGATTGGTTGATATACCTGTTACGTACTCGTCCATGCGCTATGCTGCTGCCCCATCGGAGAATGTGATTGCTTTTTCCGCCTATTTGGAAGAAAAAGGAATACCATTCTTATATATTGTCACACCCACTATTGAAAGCATCATGTGCAGGGCTGGAGATATGAGGTTAGAGGATGATTATATTGGTGAGCGGCACTGGTTCCTTTTGCAGAATTTGAATGAAGCAGGAATCACTACTGTTGATCTTGCCCAAGAGCTTGCTGAAGCCGGTCTGAGAAGTTACGACGAGAGCGCACACTGGTTTCCGGGTTCTGCACTATATTCAGTAGAAATTATATCGGAATATTTAAACAGATATGGTTTTGAATTTGATTCTTCACTTTTCTATAAGGAGAATACTTGGGATTATTTTCAAGATAAAGAGGAGTGGACGGAGATAATCTATGATAAGTGTGGGTATCAATACTCATTGCCTATTCCAAACGGTGCAAAAGGAATGAATTTTAGGTTGGAATATGAAGATGTGGAAAAAGGATGGACGGTAAGGGAAGGGAACTTTGAGGATGTGTTTCTGCAACAGCCGGATGAGTTCTCAACAAGGGAATATCATGGTTTCTCGGTACTGTCAAATTACAGACTGCATCGTTTGTACAATGAAAATGCTGGGCATAACGCTGAAAAACGGATTCTAATTATCGGAGATTCTTTTAATTACTTTATTGCAGATTATCTGGTAGTTGATGTGGGATCAATTGATGTGATTCATAATGCTACATACGTACCGAGCATCAGGGAACACATAGAAGGGACGAACCCTGATATTGTATTAATAGTTTATCATACTGGGGAAATGTATGAGTCAGTGACTGAGGAAGCGTATAATCTGGATTAAATATTTTGGATTGTGTTACAGGATATGGGAGGCAGGCTTTGGTTCGTAACTCCTGGCCGCATTATATACAGTATGATGCAGTATCAGAGACCTTTTTTGTGTGGAGTTCTGTGACAGGATATTTTAAGGATATGCGGATACCATATTATATTGATAGAATCAACGGATCTTACTATATGACCTGTCATGAGGGAAAGAAGAATGTATATAAGTTCAATGTTGTGGAGGATAGGATTGTAGATGTAGTGACAGTACATTGAATCATGAGGGGCACATCATCCCACTATGGATCCTACTTTTTCAGATGTGTGCAGCAAATAGTAACCCCGAAATAAGTTACTGTTCACTCCGTTCCAGTAACAGGCAAAATCCATGCAAAAATTGCAATACGAACTTCGTTCGTACGCAAATGGATTTTTGCTTTCAGGCTGTACGTTTTCTCACGGAATGCGCAGTTCAGCGCATTTCTGACCCATGAACAGTAACCGAAATAACAATTTTACGAAACTTAATAGAAATAGATGTTTACAACCAATGATAATGTGTAGTATCGTTATGTAATAGAGAAAAGATTTATCATATAAATATTTTTCACAAGTATTTATACAATTATTGGTGAAAGGCAAGGGTAGGAATTAAGAATGATGGAGAATGAACTTTTCAGGGTACTAAAGGAGCATGGTCAGGAACATATAGTTGAGGCATACAAAAAGCTTGATGCGGCAGGGAAGGAAAGGCTCGCCGCGCAGGTGGAAAAGATTGACTGGTCGATAGTATCCATGGCAGGACATGAAGAGCTTGCGCAGGAGAGAGGAAAGCTTGAACCGCTGTCAGCACTTGAAGTGTCTGAGATTGAGAAAAATAGGGCAAAATACGAAGAAACCGGTCTGGATGCGATCAAGGCTGGAAAAGTCGGTGCTGTGCTCCTTGCGGGCGGTCAGGGAACCCGTCTTGGATCAGACGGACCAAAGGGAAAGTACAATATTGGACTTACAAAAGAGGTCTATATATTTGAGCGGTTAATCCGCAATCTGCTCGATGTCACGGACAAGGCTGGCTGCTTTGTGCCGCTGTATGTCATGACGAGTGATAAAAATAACGATGAGACAATCGCATTTTTTGAGGAAAAGGACTATTTTGGCTATCCAAAAGAGTTTGTCAAGTTCTTTAAACAGGAGATGGCACCCTCCGTTGATTTCAATGGAAAACTCTACATGGAAGCAGCGGATTCCTTGTCACTGTCGCCCAACGGAAACGGCGGATGGTTTTATTCTATGGCTGTGACAGGCGTGTTGAAGGATGTCAAGGCAAGAGGTGTTGAGTGGCTGAATATTTTTGCAGTCGACAATGTGCTGCAGAGAATTGCGGATCCGGTGTTTGTCGGCGCGACGCTTGATTCAGGCTGTGTCAGCGGTGCAAAGGTGGTCAGAAAGGCTGAGCCAATGGAAAAAATCGGTGTTCTCTGCCTGGAAG
>CAMWXA010000528.1 GCA_947178035.1 uncultured Lachnospiraceae bacterium
AGTGTACACAGTGGACTCATCCTTCTGCAGCTCACTGTTCTCTCCGTTTATGGAATTTGACATGGGAATATCTTTTTCAACAATATACTCCTGTGAATTTTTCATATAGATCAGTACTTTTACCTCGCCCACACCTGCCACACTGGACAGAAATTCTTCCAGTTCCTTTTCCATGTTTCTTCTGTATTCATCAGAAAACGTTTCATTCATATTCTCGCTCGTTTGTGCAATTCCCAATGTATCGGTGCTCTCAGCATTTTTTTGTGTTTTTTTTGTTGTATAACTGCTGAGATTACTGCCTGTCGGCAGCAGAATGATAAAAATCAATATTCCACTTAGAAAAATAATGAGCATTGTCTCCTTAGTCGGTCTGCTCTTCCCTCCCTTTCCGCCGCTAATACTCCTCCGAATCCTGTCCCATATCTTCTCCGGCATTCTCTCCACCTCCAATCCTGCTGTTGTACTCCTCATATGCCTCGTCTATGATTTTTTCTTCCCAAAGCTGTTCATAATACGCCGCTCCGTCATAAATCTGGCTAGTCTCCGTCATCTCCCGCCACTCCTTCTCCCACCGCAAATACAGTTGGTCTGCCTCGGAAAAGCTGTTCTCGACCTGCCCCACAAAAGAAAAAATCACATTACAGCAAATACACATTGTCAACAGATAAGAAAATAGTTTGAGATATTTCTGATAAGCGCTCCCCTCCGTGAGCTGAATCAGGCACTGAAAGCAAATCACGGTATACACCAGACGCCTTACCTCCGCCGCTAAATTCTCCATAGCCCCTCCCTTTCAATAAAACTTAACAATTCTTCGAACTGCTTCTCCTTTCACCAAAGAACGCTCTCTGTTCTTTGTAAAAACTTAGCAAGTCTCCGAACTGCTTCTCCTTTCACCAGAGAACGCGCCCTCTGCGTTCTTTAGCTCGTAGCATTCGTAACTGCCGCTATCGTCACAAAAAACAGCGTCGTGACCGTAATCAATATCCGAAGAAGCATAAACCCGGCCTCCGAGATATACTCCACGCATTTCATCATCTGGCGCTCACCGCAGATACTTCCCAGCGCGCCGCTCACCTTGATAATCAGAAGAATCATAAATGCCTTGATGACCGGAGCCAGGATCAGCAGGACCAGCACCACCAGTATCAACACGCCAAGACTGTTCTTGATCGCGATTGCCGATGCCAGCGTCACACTCGACACCGACTCCACAATATCCCCGATTCCGGGAATCGCGCCCGCCGTTTTTTGAATCACCGCATTGTTCGTCTTGTCAACCACCGGCGTAATAATCACCTGCAGGATTCCGCTTCCTGACATCACCACGACCATCGCTTTCAACACCCACTGCATCCCTTTTTTGATGAGATCCATCAGTCCCTTGAACCGCTCCTCACCCCAGACGCTTTCCACCACACCCAGCATCACATATCCCTCGACCACTGTCGTCAGGGAAGACGCCACGATCCCTTCTATGAGACACAAAAAGCCCAAAAGCATTTTATAAAAAATAAGCGCTGTAAGTCCGGAACCTGCCGCCGCAATGCAGATCATATATGCCGGTATCATCAGTTTCAAAAACTCGATCATCTGCATCATCGTCTCCTCGACAATCCCAAGCACCTCATGAAACGCGTCGATCAGCACCACTAACTGACAGAGAATAAAAAAAGTCTTTGCCGCCTTCGCCGCGCCCTCGTTCTTGAGAGCCGCCATCAGATTGCTCACCATCGCCACCAAAATAAATAAGATTATGACCGTGATAAACAGCCTTTTCCAATCATCAAAAACGCCTATCACGGATTCCTTTATATATCTCCAGAACAGTCCCGGATCGAGCGCCCAGTTTCCCTTTAATACATCCTCTATAAAATCCATAGAGTCCGTGTTCTTTCCTGGCAATAAATCCTCTAACAGATTATCCAGCACACCCAAATCCGGCAGAATATCAATCTCCTGCCACAAACGAATCTCCTGACTCATCGCATCATTCCCTCTAACATATCTATCATGATTCGTATAATCGGAAAACCAGCGACCATGATCGCAACCTTTCCAAATAACTCAATGTGGTTGCTGAGTGCCGAATACCCGGAATCCTTACATAAGTTTGACGCGAAGTCACACACATACGTGATTCCTATGATTTTCAGGAGCAGTGATACGTACGCGATATTCCCGCCAAGCGCAGCCTCCCATTCCTCCAGCTCCTCCACCGCATTGCCCAGCACGGCAAGGATTCTGGCTGCGATAAAAAAACTCACGAGAATAATAATCAGTGTCGCAAACTCCGGCTTGTCTTTCTTGATGACAAGCGCCGCAAAAAGACCTGCTATGGCAAGCACACAAATCTGAATCATACAATGCCTCCGTCTCCATCAACACCAAGTCACAAAGAAAACAAATCCTGTATCATCTCAAACAGCTGATATATGTACGGAACAATCCATGAGAGCACCAGCACCAGCCCTGCAAGGCTGATCAGGAACGCATGTTCTTCCCTACCGCTGTGCTTCAGTACCTGCCCCAGTATTGTGATCAATATGCCAACTGCCGCTATCTTAAATATCAGACTGACTTCCATTTTCATCCCCATTTCAATATAGTACTTTTAATCGGGCAGTGGAAAGACTTTTCCCTGCCTGTGCGCCGCTGATGCGCCATTCCAGTGGCATCGTTAACCCTGCATCAGCAAATGCATCTACAAAAACAAAATGATACACAAGATTCCAGTCAGTGTGCTCAGTGCCTTGATCAGCCTGCTGTTCTCGTTCTTTTTCACTGTAAGCCTGTCTATCTCACTGTCCAGTTC
>CAMWXA010000529.1 GCA_947178035.1 uncultured Lachnospiraceae bacterium
CGTATGATGCGTATTATAGCAGGAAGGTGGCAAGATTGGCATTAGTAAATATTGGATCAGAAACAGAGCAAATTGAATATAAAAAGAGCATTGGTGAGTTAAAGGAAGCGATGTTTTCTATTGCTGCCATTTTGAATAAGCACCAGAAAGGCGAGTTGTATTTTGGTGTGAAAAATGATGGAACAGTAATCGGACAGGAAATTAATGATGAATCTCTGCGTTAAGTAAGTCAGACAATCGGAAATCATATTAAACCTGCTATTTATCCAGAAATAAAGATACAACAATTTGGTGACAGGAAGACTATTTTAGTATGATTTGAAGGCAGCAGATGTCCGTATCTTGCCTACAATGTTCCAAGGATAAGAGTAGCGGACGAAGATCTTGTTATGGATCAGAACACTTATGATTCTATGATACGTAAGCGTGATAATGTTGATTATTCATGGGAGAAGAGGATATCTAAGTATACAATTGACGATGTAAATGAAGATGCTTTTGAGGAGTATCTGAGGAAAGCAAAAGAAGCTGGACGAATTGATTTTGAGGACACTGATGTAAAAACTGTTTTGGATAAATTGGAGCTGATAGAGGGAGACTATTTTTTAAATGCAGGAGCTGCTCTTTTTTGTGATTGTGGTATTGTCAACGAATTACAGATTGCGAAATTCGCATCTGATGAACGCCTAACATTTACAGACATACGAAGGTACAGCGGTTCCATTATGGAATTAAAGAAAAAAGCGGAACAGTATATTATTGATGCTATGAATTGGCGCGTCGAGTTTGGAAATTTGACGAGGAAGGAAATACCAGAAATTCCCTTGGATGCAATCAGGGAAGCAATTACAAATTCTTTTGGACATAGAATGTTCGATAGTGGACAGAGCAATGAAATTACTATTTTCAAAAATAGAATTGAAATCTATAATTCGGGTGCTTTTCCCGCAAATAAAACACCGGAAAGTTATGTGGTGGGAAATCAACGACCAATTCGTAGAAATCCTCTAATTGCCCGTACATTATATTATTCTAAAGATATGGAAAGCTTTGCAACAGGATTAAAGCGCATTAAGGATGCTTGTGACAAAGCGGGATGCAGGGTGGAATTTCAAACACCGGATGATGTTTTGTTGTTGTGTTTTATCGGCATGGTACTCAAAAATTGAGCGGTACCGCTCAAAAAGAAGAAACGACCGCTCAAAAAACCGCTCAAAAGGAAGAAAGGATCAATGCGCTGCTTGAATATTGCAAAGAACCGAGAGACAGAGATGAAATGATGAAGTTTCTTGGTATAAAACACAGAACCACATTCAGAAGCGATTACCTGAATCCATTATTGGATGAAGGGAAAATTGCAATGACAATACCGGATAAGCCGCGCAGCAAGAATCAAAAATATTACTCTATTTAACTTTCGCTAACTTTCGCGAAATAATAAATTTGCAATCTGCAATGATAAGAGCAATGTCAAAGCCTGATATTTCATGCGGTTTTTGACATTGCTTTCTGTAATTTTGGAGATGTTATAGTTCTTTTAACTTTCTCTAACTTTCATAGTCATAAAATTTGGCATCGATTTTACTTGGAACACTCAAGATATTTATTTTTATATGCCAAAGCCTGTTCAGGTTTCTGCCAGCGGCTATACAGGTTATTCAGATACAAGTAAACAGTTTTAGCATAATCGTTATCGGTTCCCATGACTTCCAAAATAATATTCTCCGCAGATAAAAGATGAAGTTCGGCTTCTTTAGCATTGCCCTCGGAAAGCGCAATCGCGCCATACATCATCTGGCAGACTCCGTTATCTAAAGTTTGTATTCCCTCATGCTCCAAAACAAGATTCTCATAGGTGGAAAGAACCTGTTTTGCCATATCTGTATTTTGAGAGAGAATCAGCATATTGGTAAGGTTCATCAACTGTTGCAACATACCATGTGATTCTGCCAGCCCGAGGTGTACATATTCCTGACGGATGGTTAAAGCAGTATGGAGCATTTCAGCAGCTTCTTTCGTCTTTTTTATCACCAGGTATGTATTGGAAAGATTGTTGTACAGGTTTGAAAGCAGATTTGCTGTCCGCTGGTCAGCATTTTCCGTATGGTACGGTTCTAAGATACTGGCAGCTTTTAACCGCTTCTTCAAGGCGTTTTTATAATCATTTTTGATAAGAAACAGTTCTGCCTTATAGTCAAGAAGCAACGTCCTGTCGCAGTAGGAATGCGTATCCTGTTTCATTACATACTCTATTCGTTCTACAAGTTTTGGCAGATAATCCGTTACAAGATATTTTTCAAGATATGGAAACATATCTTGCAGGAACAGCAGATAATCTTTCGGTATATCTACCAAGATATTTTCAGTAATGCTGATAAGCGAATCAATCACATTCTGAGTTTTTTTAACTTCCAGTCCATGTACAAGGCAGATACAATGCAGACTGTCAAGCAGTGTATGGCAGTTAGATACGGACGGTAAAGTTTCCAGTGCAACAATCTCTCTTATCAGTGGGTGCAGACTGATTTTCCGGTTTTCTCTGTCATCATGGATAAAACCGTATTTGATAAGATAGTTCACATGATTTAATGGGGGCAGTTTCAGCCAGTTTTTAAAAGTTTCTTCCGTAATGGAGGGGAGGCGGCTGTTTTGTATGGTATCAGATAAATCAGGTGAAAATAAGCCACTGTGTTCGTGGTCTGACAGAATGGCATAGCGGATCGTGGCGGTAAAAAATGCTGCATTATCGGTAAGCGCAAGCATTTCATCTGCGGTTTTGTTGCCGATGATATTGCGGCTGTCATTGATCA
>CAMWXA010000530.1 GCA_947178035.1 uncultured Lachnospiraceae bacterium
GTCTTTTTTACAAGTTTTTTTAATTTTTTTGTTTATTTGAAATAATGCAAAAATTCATCCAATTATGTAAACTTTAACATTGAATCGTTACTATTCTCAGATAACTTCAATTAAATAATCCGATGAAACAATAATGCTATTCCATCGGGCTATATCAATTATCATTCAAAATAAACTTATTCAAATGAGTTAAAACTTTCAATCTCACATACGTGTTCCTTGGTCTTTTTGTCGTAATCAATCCCTACCAATAGAATATCTCCTGCATATCCTCGGAGCGACTCCGGATATTGTCTTTCCTTAATCTGAGAGATTGCTGCGTTAGCACTTTTGTCCCATTTTAATTCAACAACGATTACCGGACGATTTGGGTGGTTTTGCAATGGCAGATATACGATATCAGCAAATCCCTTGCCACATGGAAATTCACGAATGGGCTGGTGATAATACGTAAACGCTGATATCAATGCAATCATAATCGTACAGGACAGCGAATTTTCGTCGTTGTATTCAATACTGGATGTAAAGTCGTTGTGTACGCTTTGGATCAGTCTGGCAACCTGCTCTCCGCTGCCTGCCATGACAGATTCCAATGTCCTCTCGGAAAGTTCCATAAACTGCAGCATTCCGTTATTTTTACTTTTTTTGACAGATTGATAGAATACAGCTTGAATCTCTTTGTTCGGTATATATGCCTCCCGTGTATCCACATCATAAGCGCAGTACCCCAGATGAATCAATGCTGTTATCACCTGTCCCTTGTCCTCAAACGTCTGCAGGTCATTAATGCCGTTATCCACCTCCACCAGTATTCTGTTCCCAGAAAGCATTTTAATGATATCCTCACGAAGACCGTCAAAATTCTTATTAATCAGATCGTCAATATCCCCATACGTACCTGTCGTCGTCCAGTACTGTTGGAACCGCTTCGCCGAAAGCGCCCTCACGACTGACAGTGGATTATACATTGCAATACCATTTAAATTATATCCATTATACCATTCCTTCATCTGTTCAAAGTCTATGCCAAATTTTTCACAGAGAAACTGGACTTCCCCTTCTGTAAAACCGATATCCTGCGCTAAATCCATAGGATTTGTCATGGTATACTCCATAAAATTATTGACAGCAGACTGTCCCTTTGTGCGGACAACTGGCATAATTCCTGTCAGATATGCCAGACGGATATATTCTTTCGCATCACTGTTTTTGAACAAGCCGCACAGAAATTCAATATAGTCTGTTCTCTCCTTGCAGTTCTCGTCAAGCTCCCTAATCGGATAATCCCACTCGTCAAAAATAACAACAAACTGATTTTCGGTATCATTATAGATATTTGCCAAGGCATCTGCCATCGTATCATCTTCTGAAACAATTTCTGGATATTCTTTCTGTAATTCTTTTATTACACATTGCCTAACGTATTGAATCGGATTTACACTCCGCTCCCTTGCCGCTCCAAACTGCGCCTGAATATCCATAAAAATCGTATCATACTGATTCATATTCCTCATAAACAACTCAGTCTTTTCACATTTCAGCGGCGCAAACAATTGTCTGGAATCCGCTCCTTTACTGAAATACGCAACAAGCATATCAGCTGTTACAGATTTTCCGAATCTGCGCGCCCTGCTGTTACAGATAAATTTTTCTGTTCCATCTTTTTCCAACAGTTTATTGATCAACCCGGTCTTATCGACAAAATATTTTGATGCGGCAAGTTCCGCAAATTTTCCGTTTCCCTTATTTAAAAAACGCCCCATGAAAGCCTCCCCCTGCCAGCGCAAAACAAAAATGTACAAAATGAATAACCATCTACACAGTTTACCCTCCCACTGTAAGACGATAAATACAACTCCATATCAATTGCAGTTATGATTATATCACCTTCAGGAACACTTGTCCAGATTAGGCACTGTCGGAAAATACTGCTTATTGCGCATCGATGTTTGCACCTGAAATCGTAGAATTCAAAATACTTCTGGCGGAACAGAATGCAAAGCTTGCTGATTATGCTGCAAAAATCCTCACCGCATATGCGGTGAGGATTTTTGATTTCTTTATGATATCAATCTATTATGATCTATCACGATGATTTGCTAAGTAATCATTAGCCTAACAGACTAAGTACGCCCTGGTTTGCCTGGTTTGACTGTGCAAGCATTGACTGACCTGCCTGTGCAAGGACATTGTTATTTGAGTACTTAACCATCTCTGTAGCCATGTCTGTATCACGGATCTGGCTCTCAGCTGCGGTTGTGTTCTCAACTACGTTATCCAGGTTGTTGATTGTGTGCTCTAATCTGTTCTGCACTGCACCGAGTAATGAGCGCTGCGCTGATACCTTTGCCACTGCGTCTGCGATCGCATCGATTGCATAGGTAGCAGATGCTCCTGATGTATCCTTCACATTCAGACCCTTGATGCCAAGGCCTGCTGTATCCATCGCGTCAATTCTCACAGATATCTTGTTGGTCATATCTGCATCTGCTCCCACATGGAGACTGAAGTTCAGTGCTTCCTGCTGCTGATAGGTTCCCTTTGTGATTGCAAATCCAATTGTTGCCGTACTCACGACTGCATCTGCAACCGCTACCTGTGTTTTGTTGGTATAGCTTGATGTCGCATCTGTTCCGATTGTGTTGGCAAGACGCAGCTCCTGTTGAATCTTCTTATATGCTGCTGCTGTTGTAATGATCGTAGCATCCACATCATCAATGCCATCCGCCTCCGTATCCTTCTTCTTGCTGGCATCAAGAACATCCGTCATAACTTTGTATGTCTTGCCATTGTA
>CAMWXA010000531.1 GCA_947178035.1 uncultured Lachnospiraceae bacterium
CTCTCCAAATAATAGTGTTGGAAAAGACACTTTTTCATTCATGCGTTTATTCTGAATCTCTTCACGCTTTTCTTGATAAAATGCAGGAGATATGGTATTCTTTAGGGTAGGGTTTGTGGATTTTGAATATATTAATGATAGAAAGATTTGAAAAAGGGGCGAGTGAGTGATATGGTTCAGTGCAGGGATTTACTTAGAGGTTTTGAATACGAGTGTATCAAGGGCAGTACAGATGTTATGGTATCTGAGGTGGTCAATGACTCCAGAAAGATTACAGAGGGCTGTCTTTTTATATGTATACAGGGGGCAAAGTTTGATGGGCATACAGCGGCGGCTGATGCAGCACAGAGGGGAGCGGCTGTGCTTGTGGTCAGCCATGAGGTGGAACTGCCTGATGAGGCAGAAGTCACTGTGATCCAGGTTGAGGATACCAGATATGCGATGGCGTTTCTGTCAGCGAATTATTTTGGAAATCCGGCGGACAGCATGAAGATTATCGGCGTGACAGGGACAAAGGGCAAGACGACAACAGCGTATTTTGTCAAGTACATATTGGAGCAGGCAGGCTACAAGGTCGGGCTTGTCGGAACGATTGAGACGATTATAGGGGAGAAAGTGATTCCGTCATTGAACACCACACCAGAGTCCTTCACGCTGCAGGAATACTTTAAGGAAATGAAGGAAGCAGGCTGTCAGGTGGTTGTTATGGAGGCGTCCTCACAGGGCTTTAAGATGCACCGTACACAGGGATTTGTTTTTGACTATGGTATTTTTACCAATATTGAACCGGATCATATCGGTCCAGAAGAACATGCGTCTTTTGAGGAATATCTGGCGTGCAAGGCGATGTTGTTTCGTCAGTGCAGAGTTGGCATTGTCAACTGCGATGATAAGCACTGGAAACAGATAACAGATGGACACACCTGTGCGTTGGAGACTTACGGATTTAGCGACAATGCAGACTTGCGCGGAAGTGGTTTACAGCTTGTGACAGGAGCAGGCTTTCTGGGGATTAAGTTCAAGGTATCAGGTCTGACCAATATAGAGATCGAGACGGATATTCCAGGAAAGTTCAGTGCTTATAATGCTTTGACTGCAGTTGCAATCTGCAGGCATTTTGGCGTGAAGGAGGATGACATCAAGAGCGCGCTTCTGGGGGCAAAAGTAAAGGGCCGGATTGAGATGGTAACAGTGTCGGACGATTTCACACTGATGATAGATTACGCGCACAATGCTATGGCGCTCGAAAGCCTGCTCACCACACTTAGGGAGTACCAGCCAAATCGTCTGGTATGTCTGTTTGGCTGTGGCGGAAACCGCTCGAAGCTCAGGCGCTATGAGATGGGCGAAGTGAGCGGGAAGCTTGCAGATTTTACGATTATCACATCAGACAATCCGCGCTTTGAGGAGCCGCAGGACATTATTGAGGATATCAAGGCTGGCATTGGCAGGACAGATGGTAAGTATATTGCGATCTGCGACCGCCGGGAAGCGATCAAATATGCCATCGCACATGGTCAGAAAGGGGATATCATCGTGCTTGCAGGAAAGGGGCACGAGGACTACCAGGAAATTAAGGGTATGAAATATCCTATGGATGAGCGTGTGCTGATTCAGGAGATTCTGGAAGAACTGCGCGCTGGCGAATGAGATGTATTATTTTATGATAGAGGATAAGGGAAATTAGAGGAGCAATGACAGGTAGATTTGCTAATATTATAGTGGATATCTCTCATGAAAAAGTTGACAGACCGTTTCAGTACCGCATACCGGATATGCTGATGGGAAAGCTTGAGGTCGGAATGGCTGTGATGATACCCTTTGGGCTTGGAAATAAGCGGATCAAGGGATATGTGATGGAGATAACAGACAGAGTCGATTACGATGAGGAAAAGTTAAAGGCGGTAGATTCCATTGTGGAGGGCGGCATCAGCGCGCAGGGTGATTCGATCAGACTGGCCTGGTGGATCAGGGAAAATTACGGCTCTACCATGATTGCCGCACTAAAGACTGTGCTTCCGGTGAAACGGAAGATAAAACAGGTTGTCAGGCGGACGGTTGTCTGTAAAGTCGATGCCGGGACAGCGCAGATTAAGGCACAGGAATTTGAGTCAAAGCACCAGAGCGCAAGGGCGAGACTGATGCGGGAGCTTGCCGCGCAGCCTGTTCTGCCGCAGTCTTTGGTCACAGGGAAACTGAATGTCACAACACAGACCATACAGTCGCTCGAGAAGGCGGGACTGCTTGAGGTACAGACGCAAGATACTTATCGGAGTGCACTTCCGGCAAATTTATCTGTATCTGGTTCCAAAAAGCAGCTTTCTGAGAATCAGGGCAGAATTGTGGACAGTATTGCGGCGGATTTTAAGGCTGGTGTCCGTCAGACTTATTTGATTCATGGGGTTACGGGCAGCGGCAAGACAGAAGTATATATGGGATTGATCGAGCGAATCATTGCGGAGGGCAGGCAGGCGATTATGCTGATACCGGAAATTGCACTCACATATCAAACTTTGGTTCGATTTTACCAACGCTTTGGGGAACGCGTGTCGGTGATGAATTCGCGACTCTCAGCAGGAGAGCGTTCTGATCAGTATGAGCGTGCAGCGAAGGGTGATATTGACATTATGATTGGCCCGCGCTCCGCACTGTTTGCACCGTTTGCGCGATTGGGGCTTGTGATTATGGACGAGGAGCATGAGGGCAGCTACAAGAGCGAGAGTATGCCCAAGTATCATGCAAGAGAGGTGGCAGGTGAACTTTGCCGTATGAAGGATGCCAGTCT
>CAMWXA010000532.1 GCA_947178035.1 uncultured Lachnospiraceae bacterium
CCTCAATACTTTTTCATTCAGATACTTCTCTTCATTCTCCATGAAAGTATCACTCCTCATATATTGCTTTCAATCTGTTTCGTCAGGAATTTTGGTTCTCAATACAAAAATGGAATCAGTCCGGCTGCTGTCCGTCATGCGCTTTCCACTGGCAGTCCATGATCTGCATATTTGAGAATACAGCTTTAAAAGAAGATTCTTCTGGAGAACACGCATAAACTCCAAACTGTATCCTGCCTCTTCCCTTGTTCATATGGCAGATCCGCATCTGATTGAATGTAATTCCATCGGTTGAACATTCGATACAATAATCGTCCTCCCTCCGGCTGAACCGGTACCACATTGATTTTACGGAAGCATCTATAACCGTTGTCGCCCAGTCCGAATATCCATTATTGGTCACTACACTTCCCAGATGCTGGTATTTGTCATTTTCATATTCAACAGAACCTTTTAACCAGTTCTCACTATCTAGATACATGGCAATTCCGCACTGGTCAAACCTGTGGTGGCTTTCAGCAAATTCCGTCCTGACAACAAAACTGAAATATTCTTCCTCTGTTTCCATCTGCAGCACAGGGGCATTATCATTTTGAAAATGGTAATATGTTCTCTGCCATAAATCTGTATGCGGACTGGTGGTTATTTCAATTCTGTCATTTTCTATTTTGTATTCCTGTGGCTCCCTTGTCCATTTGAAATCTTTCATATCCATAAATGACTTCCTCCCAAATAAGATTTTATTTCTGTCAGCGACATTAAGATTATAGCATACGCCTGGCAGTCCTACAATGGCATACATTGTTGTTTTCAGCATCTCATGTCATCTGATAATATACCTATAATGTTAGCACAATATTTTTTCGCCAACAATCGGCCAGTATTTACTCTTTCGGGTTTTGATATTTATATGCATCTTCAAAATTCACAGCCCCATTGATCCGTTTTACTTCCTCCGCACATTTTGCCTGCAGCTTTTGCAGGGTTTCTTCATCTACTTCATGGCCATACGCTGTCACAT
Source organism: uncultured Lachnospiraceae bacterium (assembly GCA_947178035.1). Classification (GTDB taxonomy): domain Bacteria; phylum Bacillota; class Clostridia; order Lachnospirales; family Lachnospiraceae; genus COE1. The sequence continues at coordinate 1,022 of CAMWXA010000532.1, forward strand.
GGGACAGCTTGGAGACCTCTACTGCCATCTTGTACATCGCACGCGCCATACGGTTCTCACTGTCTTTTACGGTTGCATGCACAACGGACGAAATGACAGACAGCATATAGTTCTCAATCTTTTCCGAAGTCAGATATCCAATGTAAAATTTCAGTGCCTGATTCAGAAATTCATTTCTTGACCTGACATCTGCCTGTTGGAGAAGACTGTCGGCCTGAAACAATAAATCTTTCTCAATATAAAACGCTTTTCTGACTCTTCCTTTTTCTTCACTCATAGTATCCCCACGTTATCTGCTGGTCCTGCGCTTGTCCCTGTTCTGTTATTGCCTGCCTGATCAACTCCCTGAAAATCATTTCGTTTGTTTCCTGAAAGGTCACACTGCTTTCTCCCATCTGTCTGGCCAGTGATTCATTCCTGAAATACCCTCCGCTGCATTTATCTGTTGGTTCATAACAGGGAATTGTAATATCCTTTAACTCTTCAAGCTCCTCGAACCCGTCATTAAAATGAAACGCCACTGTATACTGGTCGACATTCACTGTGATAGAAAATGGAACTTCCTTTTCCAAATCTTCTGCTATCTCTTTTGTGGTTTCCTGAAACAGCAGCTCATCTTTTAATGCTTCAGGAAAAAAATATGTACCTTTCATCTGTGCCAGCAGCGGTGCTGCACAGATGTCCTGCTTCCCAGTTCTTGGTTTCCGCAGTGCGCTTTTCAACCCGCTCAGATACGCTGCCGCTTCAAACGGATAACTAAAACCGCCTGCATACTTTGAATAAAAATAAAATTCTTTTCCATCCTCATGAATGCTATAAACTGCACTTGTATCCATACATCCTCCTCTTCTTTACTTTCGTTAGTGTCAGGTCGATATTCCAAAATCACTTTACCCTCGGTTAAAATAAGGATTTCAGCCTCTAAGACCTCTTTCAACCCATACAGGCATAAAAAATAAGTTTCCAAATGCCTGCTACACTCTGAAATTCTAAAAATATGGGCATAACTTTCCTGATTTTTCAAAAAAAGTTATGCCATTCGTAGAACTGCCCGCCGGCCCTGCCGGTGGGTGTTTCACGGTTTATGCCGCCCTAAAGCGGCATAAACCCTTTAACCTGCACCATTTTCGACCCTATTTTTTATCCATATATTTCTGTCATATCCAGCCTGCTAACTCAGGTCATTCTGTCATAATCCGAAGGATTTCGCTTTACACGCTCCAAATCGCCCCGGACAGGACAAAACTACTGCCAGCCGGTCATCTTATCCACTTTTTTCAAACAAGGGCACACAGCGCCACACGCGCAGTTACAGGGTAATTGATGCCGGTTATCACCCCCGTCGGAAAGTGATCAGTGTCATTCTGGGTATACACGACATAAAATCATTGCGGATCTCTTTCTTATAAGGTACCTTCCATGGTTCGATCTTTGATACTCTGATTGGTTGCTGCTCCATATACCTTTATCCCCTTCTCCCATGATTCTATTAATCACTGCACATACAGGTTGCCTTTCTATATACCTTTGTCCCCTTCCATTATTATTCGTCCGATGCGGTGTGCTTATCTGCACTGTTCTTCGTGGAAGACCTGTTTGCCTTCTGGATGGCAGGCGGTACATTTTCCCTGCTTTCTATGTATTCCCTGACTGCCTGCGGCACATACTTTTCATACAGTTTTCCTAAAACTTCACTCAGCTCCGCCTCAAGATCAGCATCCTTTTTTTGCATATACTGCCTGACTGCATT
>CAMWXA010000533.1 GCA_947178035.1 uncultured Lachnospiraceae bacterium
CGGGTATGAACACGTGGCAGTCAGGGAGGGGGAGCCAGTCGCGCTTCATTTCCTGACAGCGGGGTGTCATGCGGCGGTGCTCTGGTATGATATCTCGAAGCAGGGCGTGGAGCATCCGCAGGAGCTCAAAGAGTTGGCGTGGTCTGTAGCTTATATCAGAGAACACGCAGAGCAGTATGCGGTTGATTCGGATAAGATACTGGTTGCCGGCTTTTCGGCAGGTGGTCATCTCGCGGCGAGTCTTGGCTGCTTCTGGGATAAGGAATGGCTTGAAAAAGAGATGCAGATGCAAAGCGCATGTTATCGTCCGAATGGATTGATACTTGCCTATCCGGTAATTACATCGGGAGCGTTTGCACACAGGGGGAGTTTTGACAGCCTGATGGGCGCGAAAGCATGTGATGAACTGACAGAAGAGCTGAGTCTGGAGAATCAGGTGACAGATAAGGTACCACCTGTATTTATGTGGCATACGTTTGAGGATGGCGCAGTGCCGCTCGAGAATTCGCTGATGTTTGCAGCTGCACTCAGAGAGGCTGGGGTGAATTTTGAGTATCATGTATTTCCGCATGGCGGGCATGGATATGCGCTTGCCACCAGGGAGACTGCCATGAAAGAGGGCGTCGAAATCGAGCCGCAGTGCGAACAGTGGATTGACTTGTGCAAGAACTGGTTGAAGTATAATTTTGTTACATTATAACAATAAAATGCCAAAAGACTGCAGGATTCTTTTGGCATTTTTTTACAGTTTCTTATTGTATTGTGGTCAAAAACAAGGAAGCCTGATTACTCAGGCTTCCTGTTGTGTAAAAGGGGAATTCTTCCGGAATTGCTAATTAGCAAGTCTAACATCTCTGCTAAACATAATATAACTATACAATGAAACAAGCCTTTAATCTATAACTATATTGTAAAAATATAACAATATATTAGCCAATATGCTGCTGGAGAAGATTATCGGTGTCTGCTTAATGGTTCAAAGACGGTCTTTCTTCCGATATATCCAAAGATCCTGACAAACAGGATTCCAACCAAAGAACCGCAGCTGTCAATGATTACATCCCGCACAGAGCTATTGCGGCCGCTGACAAAGTATTGATGCAGTTCGTCGAGGGATGCATATCCGATACAGAGGATTCCGCCGGCAACAATCAGCCAGATGCCCCGTATGCCATATACATACAGGGGGAATGCTATGGTAATGGCAAGCAGAAAGTATTCTGTGAAGTGTGCAATCTTTCGTATATAAAGGTGTATTTTGCGGATACAGCGCGATACCTGCGCGTCTGTCAATTCCAGGTCGAGCGCACGGTCAGCAAAAGATACGGCCTTGTAGGACACACTGTAGCTTAAGTTGGAGCTGGCCGTACCATCCTGTGCGGAAAAGGAAAAGATCACATACATCATCAATATTGCAGGAATAAAGGATAATGGTTTGAGAATCAGACGCATTAAAAATTTGATCAATCTTTTCGTATTCATAGTGGTTCTCCTGTAAAATGATATTTTAATAGTAACCGGAAAAGATAGGAACAAGCAAGAAATTTTTTATTAAGGAACTGTGAAAAGAATATATGGTATGTCTGTTCCTTTGTAAATTTGGCAAGAATGGCTGTACTTTTTTGGGTTTTATGTTAAAATATAGTTATTACAACACAGGGGGGAGGAACATTTTATGCTGGACAGCCTTAAACTATCAAGGGATGAAATTATCATATGTTACAGGGATGACGTGGCGCGACTGATGCGGTATCTCTCGTGGCTTCAGGAAAAAAGCGGTACGGTCGCAACTGATATTTACAATGGCGAGGGGATTGACAAAAGTTCTATGGCAGTTCCGGTCTATGATTCGACGCTGCTTAGTTTTATTAAGGAAGCAAAGAAGACGGATTTTATCAATAGGAATTATGTGTATACGTTCTCGCGGTATCGCATCAGGACGGTGGCGGACGAGCTTCGCGTGATCAGTGCCTGCTCTTTGCAGGAGATTACTGTTTTGGGAGATATCTTATCCAAATATGTTCTGCGAGGCGATGTGAAGGGAGCAGTGTGGGCAGAAGGCCTCCAAAACGGGGTGTATCTTGCACTTCTGACGAAGATGAAGGAGTTAATGGAAGTCAGTAAGCCGCTGGAATACTGAGAAACATGTGACACCGCAGTGGACATAGAGCGGATAGAAGAGCATGGTTTGTATGGAATCATGCTCTTCACCTATGTATGGTACACAAGGAGGAGAATATGCAGGAGACAATGACACTTGACGAAGTGCGGGAAAGATTTTCACATGACCGGTTTGCGACAGTGAATGGGGCAGTGATTGACGCAGTGGATGAGGGATACGCGAAATGTTCCATGGAATTAAACGACACGCATCGCAATGCATTGGGAGCTGTCATGGGAGGGGCGATCTTTACATTGGCAGATTTTGCCTTTGCAGTGGCCTCTAACTGGAATAAAAGTCCACAGGTATCGCTCAGCGCTTCCATCAGTTTTCTCGGGAGAGCGAAGGGAGAGAAACTGGTTGCAGAGGCGCAGAAAATCAAAGAGGGAAGAAAGACCTGCTACTATGAAGTGATGATTTGTGATGAACTTGGAAATCAGGTGGCACATATGACTTCGAACGGATTTGGCGTGTGATTTCCATGGAAAACGGTTCTGGAAGATGATGCTTGTGATAACAGTGAATCATATTGGGAAAAATGGGAATATATAATAATAAAAGCAGCTGTTCAGAGCAGGTAGATGCATTTGTGGCAGGAAAACTCTGAAT
>CAMWXA010000534.1 GCA_947178035.1 uncultured Lachnospiraceae bacterium
ATATAATAGGAGTAGGCATAAGGGGTAAATCAAATCTTTATGAGGAGGTTTTTGAAAATTTATGGAAAGAGAAATTAATAATTTTATTTCTTATTTACATAATATAAAGAAAACTTCGAACAATACTGAATTATCATACAAGAGGGATTTAGGTAAGCTGCGCCAGTATTTAGAAGAAAAGGATATCGTAGATGTGAATGGCATCACATCAGAGATCCTGCAATCCTATATTGTGTATTTAGGTGACAATCATTTTGCGGCTGCAACCATATCCAGAAATGTCGCTTCTATAAAAGCTTTCTTTCACTATCTGTGTAAAGAAGGCGTTGTGGAAAAAGATGTATCTGATGGGTTGAAAGCGCCAAAGATTGAGAAGAAGATGCCTGAGATTTTGACTCCAGAGGAGGTTATATGGCTTCTGGAACAGCCAAAGGGAGATACTCCCAAAGAGATTCGCGATAAAGCAATGTTAGAGCTTTTATACGCGACAGGAATTCGCGTGACGGAACTGATTACCCTAAAGGTTTCTGATGTGAATATGCAGATGGGATTTATTATCTGCAGGGACGGCAGCAGAGAGAGAGTGATTCCGTTCGGTGCTGCTGCTAAGAAGGCAATGACGAATTATCTTGAGAAAGCGCGTGATGTGATGCTGTTTGATCTGAAATCAGAGATTCTGTTTGTGAATTGTTCAGGACAGCCGATGAGTAGACAAGGGTTCTGGAAACTGATCAAATATTATGCGAAGAAGGCTGGTATTATGGCTGATATTACACCGCATACGCTTCGCCATTCTTTTGCTGCGCACTTAGTGGAGAATGGTGCAGATTTGAGAAGTGTACAGGAGATGCTCGGCCACTCTGACATCTCGACAACACAGGTATATACGAATTTGACACATAACCGTATCAGGGAAGTATATGCGAAAGCGCATCCAAGAGGATAAAATTGCATGAAAAAGCCGTTCTTTTCTTGTTTGATAAGAAAAGAGCGGTTTTTTTATGCACGCTATATAAAATCAGCAATTCTATAAATCAGGTCTTCCGAATCTTTCCATCCAAGGCAGGGGTCAGTGATGGATTTTCCATAGATGTGCTCACCGATTTTCTGACAGCCTTCCTTGATGTAACTCTCGATCATGACACCTTTTACAAGATTAGCCAGATCGTTGTTCGTTCTGCGGGAATGCATTACCTCGTGAACAATACGAATCTGCTCTTTAAACTGTTTGTTAGAGTTGCTGTGGTTCGCGTCGACAATACAGGCCGGATTGATAAGGTCGCGCTCATTGTATTTTTCCAGCAGGAGCATAAGGTCTTCATAGTGATAGTTGGGCAGATTGCTGCCATGTTTGTTGACTGATCCGCGCAGAATGGTGTGTGCAAGCGGATTTCCAGTCGTGTTGACTTCCCAGCCGCGGTAAATAAATGGGTGGGGGTGCTGCGCGGCGTACACGGAATTCAGCATGACGCTCAAATCGCCGCTTGTCGGATTTTTCATTCCGGCGGGCACATCAAAGCCGCTGACGACAAGACGGTGCTGCTGGTCTTCCACAGAGCGGGCGCCGATTGCGACATAGGAGAGAATGTCAGATACATAACCCCAGTTTTCGGGATAGAGCATCTCGTCGGCAGCAGTAAATCCAAATTCGTTCATGACACGCAGATGCATCTTTCTCATAGCGATGATACCCTTTAAGAAGTCTGTTCCTTTTTCCGGGTCGGGCTGGTGTACGATTCCTTTGTAGCCGTCACCGGTGGTTCTCGGTTTGTTGGTATATATTCTCGGGATAAGGATCAGTTTGTCACTGACTTTGTCGTTTATTTTGGCAAGCCTTGAGACATACTCACACACGGCATCTTCATTGTCAGCTGAGCAGGGGCCTATAATGACAAGAAACTTGTCCGATTTGCCGGTAAATACATCGCTGATCTCCTGATCTCTTTTTTTCTTCAACTCCTGCATCGCATCAGGAACAGGATATTCTTCCCTGATCTGATCAGGAGTTGGCAGTTTTTTAATGAACTCAAAACTCATGGTAGGTCTCCTTTCGTAAAGTACTTTAAGGACAGCAGTCGGAAGCTGACCGTTATCTTTTATCATATAACATATAACGCCTTAACGCAAGGACAATTAAAAAATCAAAAAAAATCTGGCTGACCAGGGTTCCGTAAATGTAGCCGGAGAATCCGATGGCGGGAACGATAAAAAATACAAATGCAAGCCGAAAGAGGATGCTTGATATATTAAACAGGAACGTAATTCCAGATTTTCCAAGACCATGCAAAATACTGCAGAGTGCGCCGGACATGTATAGGAAAGGGCATACAAAGGAGAGCGCACGAATCTGACTGGCGGCAATATTACTGCCAAAAAGTGATTCGCCAAGAACATCTGCAAAAGTAAAGAAAAACAGGAAACAGAATACGCCAAGCAAAAAGCAGAAACCAATCGTCAAACAGATCGTTTTGCGTATCCGTTTCTGATTGCCTTGTGCCTGTGCTTCGGATACGGACGGAAGCAGAAGGGAAGCGGCAGAACCGGTAAACGCACATGGAAACATGATAAGTGGAGTTGCCATCCCGGAAAAGACACCATATATGGATAGTGCTTCGGAGGATGTGAGACCACTTAAAACAAGTCGCTTGGGGAGCTGTAATGTCTCTATGGTAGAAAAAAAACTAATACAAATTATGTTGAGACTGATCGGCAGAGCAAGCGCGAGGATGGCTTTTGCCTTGCTGTAGGAAATCGCCTTGCAGATGTGAAA
>CAMWXA010000535.1 GCA_947178035.1 uncultured Lachnospiraceae bacterium
GATCAGCATACAGTATACAAATATTCATAACAATATCTTTGTGTGCATTATACCTTTTTCATGCATATTATTTGTGCATTTCTCTATGCTACGGATAAGTATTTGGTAAGCTTTCAAATCTGCCCATTTATAGGAAAAGACTACAAAATTACCGCGTAGTCACGTCCCAGGTTTGTACTAACGATAAATAAAATGGAGGTTGGCCTTACAAATGAAACGTTTTAAATTAAAAAATTTATTGATGATGCTTGCGATTATTATCATCATTCAAAATGGTACTGTTATTGTCTACAATACGGCAGGTGATACTGGCTCTTATTCGGAGGAGGAAGGCGCTTCACCATGCAGTGATCAGCCGTATCCAGATGATGATCATACTTGATATATTTTTTATTATAAAAATCTTCAAAGAATTTTCGTTTACAAAAATGACTGAGTATAATGCATTGTCTTAGACATTCAGTCATTTTTTCTTTTTCCTGTATCTGCCCCTTTTTAATATATAAGTCATTCCATGAAATCTCGTAGAGATATCCCTCTATCCCCCAAATTCTTTTGCATATTAAATCTTCACACAATACCTTCTTTGCTAAATTAGTAGCTCTATGATACTCTTTCATTTTACCCAGCTCACATATTGCGCATATGGTAGCAAACTCATACATTGATATACAATCAGATAATGCATTTTTCTTCTCATAAAACTCAAAAAAACGTAACAAAAAATTTATACATTCTTTTTTATCTATATCTGTTAACACTTGGATTTTTTTACGTATGCAAAACATTTCCATCTGTGTTAAATATACCTCGTTCATTTGGTATAGATCTTCTACTTTCAATGTACATTGAAGCGCCTCATCCTCCCTCGCAGCAAACTCTTCCTTTGCAATTTTCCTCTCCATCCAATCAAGCGCTGCTTCCGTTTCCACAAAATACTGTCGATTTTCCGGTATCTTATCAGAAACTCTTGCTTTAATCTGTTTTAAGATTTCCCTCGCTCTTGCTGGTTCACTATTGTTTCGGCAAACTGATATTTCCTCCCTCAGCTTCAGCACTTCCTTGTCATTTGTCACAAGTCGTGCCCGCTGAAAAACCTTTGACAAACCAAGCTTTCTCAGCAAAACGCCAAGCGTCTCCTGCTGCATATTGACTTCCCTTTTCTCTGTCCTGCGCAGTGTCCTCACGGAACAATCACTTCCACACAGTTCCTTTTGCGTGAGACCATACATTGTCCTGCGAATGCGCAGAACATCGCCAACATAGAACATCCATCTCTGCCGATACAGATAAGTGCAATCCTGCATATCCGCCTGCACACCATACTCTTCAGAGAGCTCTCGCAACAGTTTTGCCAGTTCTGCGCTCTCCTTGCAATCCGTTTTTAACCTCTCCAGTTCCTGTGATTCCCTACCCTTATCCAGATTATTTTCGATGCTTTCTAATACTTTGACCTTGAACTCCAGGATCTCCAACAGATAGAATGCCCGCCCTGTGTCTCTGAGCATTTCGATTGCCTGATCACAGATCTGTAAGCCCTCCCTCAGCCTTTCTACTGTCTGATCACCCAGTTCAAAGAAACATTCCCGCAGATAGTAATATGCAATCTTAGGATAGATTTTCGCCTTTGAAAAGGCATCATAGACAGAATTTTCCACAAATGCCATCAAATCCTTACACTTCTCCGAAAAATCTGCATCTCTATGATAAAACCAGTACTCCAGAACCATATTGACTTCCTGAATAGACAACAGCCTCTTTGCGGTACATAAGTACTCTACATCCGGAACTGTCAGCTTTACTGCCTCATCATAACAGCCTCCAATCTCATATAACTCTGCGTCTTGCTGCTTCAAAATTTCCGCCCGCATTACAAGGCAAAACTGCTGTTTGATTTTATCGTTGCTCGCTTTCGGTTCTTGCTGCTCATACACATCGAGTAATTCCTGCGCTTTCTGGAAATCTTTCTGCTCTATTGCGCATAAAACATTTCGCTGCTGCTCCCACGTCGTATAATCCTCAACGTTCAACAAGTTTTCGTACAAATCACTCGCGATTCCCAATCTTCCCAGCAAGCGGTCCCGCATATTTTTGCAAACCGGACGCTGTCCTTTTTCAATGCGCGCAAGCTGACTTGCAGTCATGAGCCCCTCTGCCAACTGCTGCAGCAGCACCTTTTCTTCCCTCCGCACTTGATATAGAAATCTAGAAAAATCCTGATCTACTTCCGGTGATATTTTTAACGCATCCTTATTTTTCTGCATTGGCCCATATCTCTCCTTTTCTTTTGTCTGTCGTACTTTTGTTCACTTATTTTTTTACATTATATGTTCCAATGTCCGCAAGATTCAGCGCATATTTCATCAACTGTTCGAAATCATACTGTTTTTCTCTTGGACATTTTTCAATATAATCTGGAACGCGCTCTTCCTTCTCATCACCGGTCAATAAATAGGTGATATCTGTCCCCAGCTTCTCATATATTTTGACAAGCTTTTCAATACTGGGAGCCTTCTCGCCGCGCTCAATCATTCCGTAAAATCCCGTACTTACTTCCAACAGCTCCGCCATTTGCTCCTGCGTATAATGCAGTTCTCTTCTTTTCACCAGAAGCCGATTCCCTATGTTGACATATAATTCTCGTTCTTCCTTGTTTTTTCTTTTGTTTTTCATAAGCATTATTCCTTTTCTTCTATTATTATATAGTATATTTTATATAAATAATTTAAAAGAAACTATTGGTCAATGCTTTTTAATACCTATAGGTA
>CAMWXA010000536.1 GCA_947178035.1 uncultured Lachnospiraceae bacterium
GTAATTTATCAAACAAGCTCTAGCAAAAAACAAGCATTTTTTGTCAAAATAATTGAGATACCGAGTTTGTTATGATAAAATATTAATGTAAGCATAGTTCAGGATTATGAACAGGATAATGTCTTATCATTATAAATAAATTATATAGGGAGGTCGAAAATGAATACAATCTGGTCTGATTATTTTCAGAATATTGGAACCCTGTATCTTTCCCGCACACTCAGGTTTTCTGATGTGTACAAAGAAAAATACCAGAGCGCTTTCTGCATTGATGACACCAGCTGCAATCTCAAAATGCTCGAAATAGGCTGCGGCCCTGGCGCACTAACCCAGTCACTCGCCCGTTGGTATCCGAACGCCGACATAATTGGAGTAGACAGGGATACCTCTTTTATTGAATTTGCAGCGCAGAAGGCGCCACAGATTCAATTTATAGAAGCTGATGCCACAGCGCTGCCCTTTGCAGATAACACGTTTGACGTAACCATCTCCAACACCGTCCAGGAACATATCGAACCCGCAAAATTTTTCGGAGAGCAGCTGCGCGTATTGAAACCTGATGGTATTTGCCTCGTTCTGTCCATGAGACGCGGCATCAGCATTGACGCTGATTGTATCACAGAGGAAAACAGCTTTGAGCAGGAAATATGGAGCAGAATCAATCGCTATAGCCAGAAAGTACTACAGAAATACGCTGTCGGACAATATGCCATGAATGAAAGTGAACTGCCCTTAACCATGGAAAAATATGGATTTCGTCAGGTTTCTACAGATTACCTGGCCATAAATCTTACCCCGGACAACCCAGGAAATTCAACGGAACAGGCATATGCTATGATTAACGCCCACCGTCAGACATCCATTGACGCGGTCAATGCCATTTCACATACTGCTCCTAGTATCGTAAGCGAAGAAGAACTGTCTCAAATGAGGGAACGCGTAAACAAAAAATACGACAAGCGCATCGAGCTCTATGACAAGGGCATCAAACAGTGGGACACAAGTATGTCATTGACAATGGTGCTGCGTGGCATAAAATAAATAACGCTTCAGATAAGAAATTGTTTCAATAACGGAGAAGTAAAATGAAAATTGTTGTTGCTGCCGATTCATTCAAAGGCAGCCTGTCCTCCATGGAGGCTGGCACTGTCATCAAAAATGCAATTGAAAGAGTGATGCCCGACGCCGAAGTATGTGTTCACCCGCTCGCTGACGGCGGTGAAGGTACAGTGGAAGCGCTCACTTCCGGTATGGGTGGAAAACTGGAAAAAGTAACCGTGACCGGCCCCTTGGGAACACCTGTGGAATGTGTCTATGGAATCCTTGAAAACTGCAAAACGGCAGTCATTGAGATGTCTAGTGCTGCGGGAATTACTCTCGTGCCAAAACAGGAACGGAATCCCCTTAACACAACGACCTACGGCGTCGGCGAAGTCATCAAAGATGCGATTTCAAAAAAATGCAGAAACTTTATCATCGGTATTGGCGGCAGCGCAACCAATGACGGCGGAATCGGCATGCTGCAGGCGTTAGGATATGACATCCTTGACAAAGACGGAAAACAGGTTCCTTTCGGTGCCAGGGGTTTGAAAGAAATAAAAACAATATCAGACAAAGCGGTGCTCCCAGCGCTCAGGGAATGTACTTTCAAAATTGCCTGTGATGTGACGAATCCTCTGTGCGGCGCTCAGGGCTGCAGTGCAGTCTTTGGCCCACAAAAAGGAGCCACTCCTGACATGATCGCCCAGATGGACCGATGGCTGGCCCGCTATGCAGAGCTCACAGTCCGGAAATATCCTGGCGCAAATGCAAATCAGCCAGGAACAGGAGCCGCAGGCGGATTGGGATTTGCCTTTCTCTCCTACACCAATGCGGTGCTTGCATCCGGTATCCAAATTGTTTTAGAAGTAACAAAACTGGAGGATTTTATCCAATCGGCTGACCTTGTTGTGACAGGTGAGGGACGGCTTGATGAACAGACCCTATTGGGCAAAGCACCGATTGGTGTCGCTAAGGCCGCCAAAAAATACGGCAAAAAAGTAATCGCTTTTTCCGGCTGTGCCACAGAAGGAGCAACGGCCTGCAACATGCACGGAATTGATGCTTTCTTCCCAATCCTTCGCGATGTGCAGACACGTTCAGAAGCAATGAAGCCAGAAAATGCAGGGAAAAACCTGTCCGCCACAGTTGAGCAGGTTTTCCGTCTGATAGACTGTTTTTCATAATGTTATACATGCAGTCATAGTCTGCTCGAAAGATGGGATCTTGTCATCCCGCATAAGGAACCATCTCAAAGTACTCATTCTCCGACACGCCGTCAATCAAAATCTGCCATTGCTCATCATCTCGCACATATTGAATCATTCCAGTCTCCCCAGTATTGGTATCCATCCGAAAATAGGCTTTTCCAGCATTGTCTGTTCCTGTGATCTGAATCTTACTGCCTGCGGAAATTGTCGTTTTCTCTCCGTCTATTGTGACTGGCAAATCTCTCTTCAGTGTCAGCTTTTGGGAGGTATTTACCACAAAAATTTCTTCAGTCTGTATCAGCTTTCCATCATCATTCAATTGATATACCATCTCTCCTTCGTAAGTTCCCAACACATCAAGATGCATGGAAAGCCCAATTCTGTTCGTCCCCACGCAGGCACTGTTCCATTCTGCGCCATCCAGCTTGTCACATTCCCGCACATTTCCTCCGGTGATCTCATACACATACGTTCCCCAATGT
>CAMWXA010000537.1 GCA_947178035.1 uncultured Lachnospiraceae bacterium
TTCCGAAGATGAACTGCTTGAAAAAGCAGTGCGGTGCCACAGCGCGTACCGCGTTCCTGAAAACTATTCACAGCGCGAGAAAAAATTTGCAGCTCTGCTCCGCGATGCGGACAAGATTGACATTCTGAAAGTGAATGTCATTGTTCCGACAGAGGAAATCTACAATGTGACCACCTACGACCTAAAGCACTGCAGAGTGACAGAGGAGGTCATGCAGGCATTTTATGAGGAACATGCAGTGCTCAGAAGCTTGAAAAAAACACCCGTTGACAATGTAGTCGGGCACATCTCGCTGGTGTATGAGCTGGCATATCCCATAAGCTGTAGACTGGTGTACGAGCAGGGATATCTGGATAAGCTGATGAATTTCCAGTCAGAGCTGCCGGAGACAAATGCGCAGTTTGCACGGATACGAGAGAAGATGGATGCGTATATGAGAAACAAAATGACAGTCGTGTCATAAATAAGGGGGATAAACGTGGTACGTGCAGCAGCAAAGATGCATAAAAATGACAGTGATGTCACAAATGAAAGAGAAAGCCAACAGTGGCATTATATACATGCATGAGAAATAACAATATGTCATAAGAAATGCAATAAAACTGATTTGTGAAGCTGTGCACACACATGGAAAGAAGACATTAGTGTCATAAACAACTGTGCATTTGGCATGAGAAAATGACAGGAACGTCATAAATGGAAATATGAAAAGAATTTTTGGGGATTGATATGAAGAAAACGAATCTGGATGCCTTGTCAGCAAAATACAGGTTATCGGACTATAAGGAGCTTTACGCAAAAGTAATCACCCTGATTGACAGCCAGAAGATCAAGCCGGTGAAGGCGTCAGGAATCAACGGAAAGTCACCGGCTCTTTACAGGGAATACTGGGTGATTGAGGAAAAGCAGGATGTATCTCAATACATCAATGAATTGAATTATGAGATTGTTCCAGCCATTTCCACGGACTATTATCAGGCGCACATCGATCAGTATATTCAGGACAGACAGTGGGTACTGCTTTTAAATGATTATATCAAAAATCGCGGTTTTATGACACTGATGTCAGAAAATGAGCGCAGCTTTGACATCTGGCACAGGGAGAAATTCCTGAAACAGGAGCAGGGAAAGAAGATTTTGAAACGCTGCGGGCTGGAGACGGATTCCCTGAATTACTATCGGACGACGGAGCCGATTGCGTATTATTCTGCGACAAGACAGACGCCGCAGAATTTGTTGATAGTTGAAAATAAGGACACATTTTACAGTATGCGCAAGTGTCTGATGAATACAGGTCAAAGGGAGAAAAGCGGCAGTGACCCAGATTGTGAACTAATACAGACAGATTTCATCAGCAGTGATAAAAGTGTGATCAATCGTCCGGAATTGGGCAGACAAACTGGTTCAATGTGTCAGAAAAATAACAGTCAACATATGCTTGAAAAAGCTGCGCATCCAATATGCGGTGAGCAGATTGGTACTTTGATTTATGGAGCGGGAAAGGGAATTATCGCGGCATTTTCTGATTTTGATATCAGTGGCGAGCCTTATATGACAGCGCAGGGCAATAAAATCCTCTATTTTGGCGATCTGGATTATGAGGGTATCGGAATCTATGAAAATTTTGCATCCGCATATGGGGTTCAGTATGATATTCAGCTTTTGAAAAGTGCCTATGAGTTGATGCTTGCAAAGGCAGAACGCATCGGCATTGAAAACCTCCCGCTCACAAAGGAAGGGCAGAACCGGAAGATTGACCACCTTTTTCTCAGTCAGTTTTCCCAGGCGCAGCAGGCAAAAATAAAAGAAATCCTCGAGCAGGACAGATATGTGCCGCAGGAGATATTGAATATAGAGGATATCATGGCAGTTCCTAAGTTTTACGGGGGATAGATTAGAGTGGCTGTCAGGGAGTGAATAAAGAATAAAAATGACCGGGAGGCTCGAAAAAGCCTTCCGGTTTATTATATAGATTGCATTTCAATTTTTAGGTGTATTACATTATATAGCTTAGCACAAATCAAATTAAAAGTCTACTCTTTTTTTATTTTTCTGATAAAATTTAGTTATCAGCTGATAAAATCAATCATTATTCCTGCGGCAGAGGATACGGACAACCGGTTGATCCGGCTTTTGCAGCAGGGCAGGAGGGATTTATTTTGATAGAATTGAAAGATGTTTGCAAAAGCTATCGGACAGCCAGACGCGGAGCTGGTTTTGGCAATGCAGCGAAATCGCTTTTTAAAAGAGAGTACTGTACGATTCATGCCATTAACCATATTAGTTTTGACATAAACGATGGCGAAATGGTCGCGTTACTGGGGCCGAACGGAGCAGGTAAAAGTACCACAATCAAAATATTGAGCGGAATATTGATCCCGGATAGCGGTTCATGTCTGGTAAACGGACAGACGCCGTGGAAAAACAGAAAGGAGTATGTCCGGCAGATCGGTGTGGTCTTTGGTCAGCGCTCACAATTATGGTGGGATATTCCGGTTATTGATTCGTTTGAGCTGCTGCAGGCCATTTATTCTATACCGGTATCAAAGTACCGCAGGAAACTGGATGAACTGGCACAGCTTCTGCATTTGGAGGATCTGTTAAAAACACCGACAAGGCAGTTGTCATTAGGGCAGCGCATGCGCTGTGAGATTGCTGCGTCTTTGCTGCATGAACCCCGGCTGTTGTTTCTGGACGAACCGACGATTGGATTAGACGCAGTCTCT
>CAMWXA010000538.1 GCA_947178035.1 uncultured Lachnospiraceae bacterium
CGGATGTGGTTAAGGAGCTATGGGATAATATGCCGTTGATTGCATTGCTGATACTCACAAATGCAATTCTTCCATGGAGACTTATGAAAGAGCTGAACCGTTCGCTTACCGTGAGAATCGAGCAGTTAAGCCAGGTCTTTGATAAAGTAGAGGATGAGAAGCTCAGCCAGATTGATGAGATTAGCGGCAGTGATGAGATCGGCAGACTCATGCAGAATTATAACAGGATGGCGGAGCGGACCAACGATCTGATACAGACTGTCTACAAGGATCGAATTAAGCAGCAGGAGATGGATATCGCGAGGCAGAGTGCGGAGCTTTTGGCACTCCACAGCCAGATTAATCCTCATTTTCTCTTTAATGCACTCGAAACCATACGGATGCACTGTGTCCTTCGAAGTGAGCCCGAAATTGCCAAAATGGTGGAGAAGCTTGCTGTGATGGAGCGGCAGAATGTGGAATGGGCGACGGATACTGTAGAAATTGGCAGAGAGATGGAGTTTGTGGAGGCGTATCTTGGTCTGCAGAAATATCGTTTTGGAGACAGATTGTCATATGACCTCGATGTGGAGAGGGAGTGTCTCAACATTGAGATTCCCAAACTCTCAGTGGTAACGTTTGTGGAGAATGCTTGTATCCATGGGATTGAGAACAAGACAACACAGGGGTGGATTTTTGTGCGCATCTATATCGAAAAGGAAGAGTTGTGTATAGAGGTGGAAGACACTGGTAACGGTATGGAGGAGGATGAACATCAAAGGCTTCTTGAGCAAATGAGGGATGCAAGTATTGATCGGCTTAAGGAGAAAGGAAGAGTTGGAATAATCAATGCGTGTCTGCGCCTGAAAATGGTGACGGACAATCAGGTGAAATTTGCACTGGAAAGCGAAAAGGGCGTTGGAACGATGGTACAGATTCGGATACCATATGATCGGAAATAATTTGGAAAGGTTTGGTGAACATGTTAAAGGTACTGCTTGTTGACGATGAACCGTTTATTGTGCAAGGGCTTTCCCTGCTTCTTGACTGGGAGGAGGAGGGGTGTGAAATTGCTGCAACGGCGCAAAATGGCATGGAAGCATTGACGTATTTAAAGACGAACAAGGTTGATCTAATCATTGCAGACATCAAGATGCCGGAGATGACAGGTCTGGAGCTTCTCGAGACCATACGCAGGGAACAGGTTTCAGATGCATATTTTGTCATACTCAGCGGATACAGTGAATTTTCCTATGCACAACAGGCGATACATTATTCCTGTATGGATTATGTACTCAAACCTGTCGAAAAAGAAGTCTTGACAGAGATTATCAGAAAAGCCGCCAACATGTCGGCGACGGAGATTCAGCAGCAGGAGGACAAAAAGCAGATGGAGCGGGCATATCTGGCAAGAAATGTAATCTCTTTATTGCTCGGAAAGTATGATGATATGAATCTGGAATATGTCTTTCAGCACATGCATCTTTCCAAAGGAGTGCGCTATATTGATATCCAGTTGGTGGATGCCTTGAATCCGGAGGATGTGGAAGACATGGAGATGCGTTCCCGGCAGAGAAAGCTTTACCATAGCTGCAGGGAATTTCTAAAGGAGTATGAGGAACACTGCATTCTCGATGTTTCCTCCGAAGAAGATATCTATGATGTCGGACTGATTTATTGTGATTACATGGCAGCAAAAAACGGCTGTTCTGAGAAGGAATATCTGGAAAAACTGTTGAATTACCTGAACTTAGCGTTAAAGAGCAGGATTGTGATGCTGGTAGGTAAGAAGGTTGTGGATATAGCATCCATATCAAAATCTTATGGTACGGCCTGTATGCTCAACTCTCTGCAGGCGTTCCATGACCGAAAGAGTATTTATTTCTATGAGGAAGAGATTCAGGTAAATAGCGGTGGCATTCTCTTGTGCAAGGCAGAACTTGACAATTTGATTTCCTGTATAGAACAGAATGACAAGGTGCGTATTCATGAGGCGGTGGACAAGCTGTATGAGGAACTGCGTAAAATGGGAGCGATGGGGGAAACGGTAAACCTCAATATCAATTATTTATTGTTTCAGCTGATCCATGTCGCAACAGAGCAGGATGACTGTGTCAATCAGGAGGAAATTCTACATCTGATCAGCGAGAGTTCTTTTGAGGATGGTCTGATGCGGGGAAGCAAGGTGCATTTGGCGAGGTTTGCGTGTGAGTACGCAGAATATCTGGCGCAGCTTAGGAAGAATGTGTCAAGAGGTGTGCTTGCCCTGATTGAACAGGAGGTAAGGGATCATTTTGCGGAAAATCTGACATTGCGGGATCTTGGGCAGAAGTACTATATTAACAATGCCTATCTGGGACAGGTATTCCGCAAAAAATATAATCAGTCCTTTAAGGATTATTTGAATAATTATCGTATAGAACAGGCTGCACAGTTACTTGTTCGGACAGATGACAAGATATATAAGATCGCAGAGGATGTAGGCTATAAGAATACAGATTACTTTATCAACAAATTCATAGCAGCAAAGGGCTGCACCCCTTCCAAATTCAGAAAACAGTCGCTGGACACCAAAAAAGTATAGACTAAAAATCTATACTTTTTTATGTTTTTATATATTCTTTATTGGGTGTTTTTTAAATGTTTATAAAGTAGAATTATATTACCAAATACAAAAGTGACAGAAAACAGCATGTTTGTGAAGGAAACAAATTTGCTAATTTTGGCAAGAATGGAGGAATTATAT
>CAMWXA010000539.1 GCA_947178035.1 uncultured Lachnospiraceae bacterium
AGGTATGCCCCTGTCAAGTACAGAACCACAAACCACATGCCGTCATATCCATATTTATCCCAGGGAAGCTGCATCGGAATGACCGTTTTGGAAACACTAAAAATCAGTATAAGCCCTGTCAGCAGATATTTGCATTGCCGCTGGTCCAGATAGGAAATCCCGACATTTAAAAACGGCATCAGCAGACACAAAATAATGTAATAGGTTGCAAACCAGTAGTGCTCTGTCACAATCGGAAAGCAATAGGAAAAAAACTGGTAGAGATCGAACTTCTGCCCCCCGCACAACAGCGCGCCGCAGCCAAAAAGCATCGAATAAAAAAACACTTGTTTCCATATTTTGACTGGTTTTCGCAGCACTTCACGAAATGTAAATTTTTGCCCGGCAGGCATGCTCCATCGCGCATCCACACCAAAATATCCGCTGATTAACACATAGACATTGACCGCCACAAGGCACAAGGCCTCGACCAGCCAGGCCGCATACCCTGCTGCTGTCATATCCGCCCTTGCCGGATCGCCAAGCAGTCCCCCTTTGCTGAGATAGTGCAGACACACAATCATCAACATCGCTGTCACGCGCAGCAGCTCATAATTCAGTTGTCTTTTCTTCCCTGCGGTCATAATGTTCCCTCATTTCTCTCGTCGCTTTTTCATCTCTGCACGTTTCCGCTGCAGGATAAGCATATCATACGGAACACGCATGGTACCCGCTCCTTTCATCTCTGCACGTTTCTTCTGCAAGATGAATTAGATACTCTGCGACACGGCGCGCCCCTCTTCCATCGATAAGTCCTGTCTCCTGGCGGTTTAAAAGTTCCCTGTATGATTTGTCGTTAATACATTGTTTCAGTGCCTCCCTGACCTTGTCTGCCACGGCCTCTCCATTCTTTGCAAAACAGCCTGCGTTGACGATATCTGTAAGCTTCTCTAACGCCTCCGCTCCCTGCCGTTGATTTTCGGCAAAATAAAACACAATCATCGGCACGCCTAGGGAACTGACCTCATAAATCGTGCTGCCAGCCGCAGATATGACCACATCACTTTGCAGAAGCAGACTGCGCATGTCCTTTACGTTTTCATGAACTGTAATCGTGACCATCGGCGCGTTGGACGATGATGTGTTACGACTGCTGCACTGATTCTGGTATTTGCGTTTCAACTCGTCCGCAAAGCGGTTAAAAGGACCACTGATCAAATGCAGGTGTATCCCCTGTTCTGCGATTGTCCTGTCACTGATCAGGGCATCCGCAAAAGCAGCCGTCGCAAAGTACGGATCGCTTCCGCCAGTCGTTATGATAACATCCGTCACTTTATTGCTGACAGTATATCCTGCTGACTTCTGAAATGCCTTTCGAAGCGGCATATACTGTGCTCCTAAGAGCAGCTGCCGGGGATATCTGTCCATTTCCCGACTTTCCGAGTCAGGATTCTTATATTTTTTTATCAGATCCGGCGCATAGATATTGTAATTGATCAGCAAATCGACCGTATAAGCTTCTCCCATATCCTCAAAGCATGCTGCCTTCACAAACTTTCGCAGCGCGAGATAATATTCGCAGCTCACCTGATAGCTGTCCACGAGCAGCACATTTTCGCCCTCCTTCGCTGCTGGCAGTCCGGGATGCTGATGCGTACCTGTGCCGGAAAACAACATTTCAAGCTGCGAAAGCTCACACATCATATCCCTATAATCCGTATCCAATACAATGACCTGAAATCCTCTATCCTGTATCATCGAACAGCACCCCTCATCTGCTGTGATAAAAACAGGCGGATGCATCCTGTCAAGCTCCGCTGCTGCCTCCGCAACGGAGAGACAGCGCATCACATGCCCCATACCAATCTCTGCGTTGCCATCCGCACGAATGTACAACATAACCATCCCTCCCTGCAGTTCTTACAATATTATGACATCCAGAAGCACTTCCGCCGTGTGCGATATCGTTTTAGCACTTTCTGCATATCTTCCGCACCAGCATAAATGCCTCCGCCCGCTCCATCCCGGCCGCCATACCGCGCATTCTCGACATCACATCCATTCCCGTCACACTCCTCGGATGGGGAAAGGTGCAAAGCTCTGATACATAGCAGCGCATCGCCTGCTCCTTTTTGTCATAATAATCCGTGATATCCACAAACACATTCGGGCAAAAGGCAGGCTGTGCACTGTAATCAAAATTCCACTCTGAGGAGGAAAGCGTCTCAAAAGCATAAATCTCCTCCACACAGCAGTCCGCCATCGGCCGTGTCGCCGTCAGCACCGCCCGCGCGGTATACTGATGATCGACATTCAAGTCACCGCTGTAATGTGTATAGACAATCTGCGGCCGTACTTCCCGTATTTTCTGCTCCACTGCTTTTACAATGTCAAGCAGATCAACATGGTCAAACCGGTTGTCTGGAAAATCTGCAAAAAAAACTTCCCGAAAACCAACTGCACGGGCACTCTCCAAAGTATTTTGGTGAAGCTCCTCCACGATGTCCCGGCTAATATCCTCCCTGTGCGTGCCGCGCGAAGTCTGCCCCTCCCCCAAAATAAGCGCATAGACAACATCCCCCTCTGCCACATGCCTGGCTGCTGTTGCGCCAACTCCGAGAATCTCATCATCTGGATGCGCCGCCACAATCAATACTGTTTTCATATCTCATTCTCCCATCTTTTTCCATAACCGGCTGAAGAACACGATTCTGCTATTGGTCGAAATACCACCCTCGCC
>CAMWXA010000540.1 GCA_947178035.1 uncultured Lachnospiraceae bacterium
ACCCCTGTCAAGTGCCATATCTGAATTTGGATTACCTACAAGGCAGACCCGCCCATCTGGTGCCGCTAGTTCAAATGCTTGGTCAAAATTATCATTTCTGCATACACATTCAAATACAACATCTGCTCCTGTATTGTCTGTATGCTTTTGAATCCATTCGGTTACATTCTGTTCTCTACTGTCACAATAATTTCGTTCATCCAGTCCCATTCTCTGGACAATCTGTTTTTGGAATTCCTTATTCCCTACGGATAAAATATTGCGAATTCCTGCATCCGCTAAAAACATTACAAGAAGCATCCCTATTGTGCCAAGACCATAAACAACAACTGTATCATTCTGACAAAGCTGCACCCTCCGCATTGCATGGACTGCTACTGCCATAGGTTCAAGCATTGCGGCCTCCGCAAAGGACACATTTGCAGGCAGTTCTATCAGATTCCATTCAGGAACTGCTGCGTATTCCGCAAAGCCGCCATTTCTGCGTGAACCTAAATAACTGTACTGCCTGCACAACTCATATTGCTGCTTCCTGCAGGATATGCATTCCCTGCACGGAATTAATGGGAATATCCCAACGCGCTTCCCTACCCACTTTCTGTCAGCAAACTCTCCTGTCTCTTCCACCACACCGGAAAATTCGTGTCCAGGTATCAGTGGATGTGTATGTGCACCTGTCTGGTAAATTCTTGGAATGTCAGATCCGCAGATACCAGCTGCCTGCACTGAAACAAGAACCTCATTCCCTTCCAGCTGTGGTCTCTCCACTTGCTCAAAACGAATATCATCCACACCATGCAAAACCCATGCTTTCATCCCTTACTCCTTGTCTATTAAAACATTCTTCAGACAGCCTACCGTTTCACCATTTCACAAAAACGTTCCAAGTCGCTCTTTGTTGTTATCTTAAAATTCTTTTCGTCACCCGAAATCATAACGATATCCATTCCTGCCATAACAGCGGGCTCTGTTGAACCATTCACCGCACGTATCTTGTCTGGAAAAAGCATTTTGTTCGCTTCGTAATACCTGCCTATTCTGAAAGTTTCCGGGGCCTGTCCCGCATATATTTTACTCCTGTCAAGCAGTGCACTGATTTTTGCTCCATCTTCACTCTTGTACACTGTATCTTTCATGGAAAGCACCGGAAGAACACCATCATGTCCTTCTACTGCATTCAGACTGTCGGTTATCATCTGTGCCGAAATCAGTGGTCTTGCTGCATCGTGTATTATTACAACATCTGAGTCAGATGTATATCGGATAATGTCCTTTAGTCCATGATATATCGAAAGCTGTCTGTTCTCCCCCGGTTCAGAAAAACCATGAAACTTCCTTTTGTAATCTTTTCGGAGATGATCATATCTTTCAAGGCATTTCAGAATCACCCTGTGCCACTGCCTGTCTGCCACAATCTGGACAGCATCAATCTTGTTATGTTTTATAAACTGCTCTATACAGTATGAAATAACTGGACGGTCATCGATCTCGATATATTGTTTGGGGATATCTGTTCCAAGGCGTGTACCTGTACCACCTGATAAAATCAGCGCAACGTTCATACATACCCTCCATAAAAATTACTGTAAATCACTCTCATTTGTTCGCATTGCTGTCATCACAGTACTGGCGGATTTCCTGTATGACTTCCTTATAAGATTTTCCTTTTCCGAACAGAAGCGTTGTGCCAAGCACGAAGCCGTCCATTCCAAGTGGTGCAAATTTCAGGATCTTATCTGAACTACATGCGCCATCCCAGTAAGTCTTGAATCTCATCTCATCCTTTAGATCTAACAGGCGTGTTATCTTTTTGCCAACATAAGGCATATACATCTGCCCTGCATTTCCGGGATTGACTGTCATGATCAAGACTTTTTTGACTATGCGAAGCATTTCATATACCGTTTCCACGCTTGTTCCCGGATTGATGGCTATGCCTGGAACCATCCCTGCGTCAATGATCTTCTGCAGGGTTGTAGATGGATGGTACTCTGCCTCTGGGTGAATATAAACTGTATCGCCGGGTCTCAGATTCTTTAAAAACAACTGTACATTGTTGTTTGGATGTTCAATCATCAGGTGCACATCAAGCGGTTTTTTCGTCGCACTGGCTATGTATTTCATATCATTTAATGACATGGCAAAATTTGGGACAAAGCGTCCATCCATGATGTCAATATGGAAGGAATCGATGCCGCCCTCGTCTAGTTCCCTTATTTCTTTCTCTAAATTGCCATAGTTGGCACACATCAGTGATGCGGTAAGTTCGATGTTCATAAGTGTCTGCTCCTATTGTTTAAAGTACATCTGTTATATTTGTCATTCTGTTAAAAAAAGGATCCTCCACCACCAGGTTCAGGAAATCCATATCTGTCATTCGAATCTTATGGACCAGTTCCAGAAAAACTTCATCTAGTTTCCGACTTACGTTTCTTGCTTTCATAGGGCATAATCTGATATAAGTCATAAAATAATCCATGATGCCCTCCTGCGCTCTCTCAAAGCACCAGATATCCTTTTCCTGCCTTGTCTCCAGCGCATACACAGGCTTCCCTGTCTCATCAAATCCTGTCACTGACGGATGCGGGGCTGTAAGAAGCGTTTCAAGAATATAATAATCATCAAAAACAGCACACGTCTTCCCATTCTCATTCTCATAAAAGGAATAGACATCCAGCATATCGTTCTTCATATCCCCTGCATCAAGCTGCATAAAAT
>CAMWXA010000541.1 GCA_947178035.1 uncultured Lachnospiraceae bacterium
GAATGAATAATATGCTAAATATTATGTATAAAAATTCACATTCTCTGATTTGGGAATTGGAATACAGGATAAGAAGAAAGAGCCTGATGAACTTACATCAGGCTCTTTTGGTTCAATGTGGCAGTTAGAGGAACTGAGTTCGGATTAAAATCGCGTGCTCAATTCAGCTGCGCAATTGCATCTTAATAAAAATTTAGCGAGATTCCCGCTAAATAATCTTAGCGGATAATTCGCTAGGATATGATGATATTGAGGTGATATATATGCGTTATGCGCGGTTGAGGAATTTGAGAGAAGATAATGATCTGACACAGAAGCAGCTTGCAGCGAGACTGCAGTGCAGCCAGCGGATCTACAGTGACTATGAGACCGGAAAAGTAGGCATTCCCACAGAGATATTAATCCGCCTGGCGATCGTCTATGATACAAGCATTGATTATCTGCTGGATTTGACAGATGAGAAAGTCCCGTATGCCAGAAAGCCGAAAATCCAGGTGTAATTAGGCAGCATAATGACTAAATTTTGGCTCTGTCTTATCCGGGTTAGGCGCTAACAATGAAATCTTGCGCAAAATGGCAATTTGGTTCTGTCTTGCCCAGGTTAGGCACTTAACAATGAAATCTTGCGTAAAATGGCAATTTGGTTCTGTCTTGTCCAGGTTAGAATATTATAACGAATATAGACGATAGCAAAAAGGTGCGATATACTTTATATGGAGGGGAAAAGCCATGATGCAACAATTAGGGATCATGCTCTGCAAAGAGCGTGAGAAAATGGGTGAAAAACAAAAGAGTGTAGCAGAAGGGATTATAAGCATATCTGACTTATGCAGGTTGGAGAATGGAGCGATGGCGGTTGATTATTTCACACTGCAGGCATTGTTTGAGCGGCTTGGGAAATCCATCGACAAGCTGGAGCTGATGATATCTTGTGATGAATATGAATCCATTGCATACCGGGCAGAGATCGAGCGCAGCATAGAGGAATGGGATCAGGAAAAGCTGGAGAAATTAATTTTGGGGTATGGTACATTCAATGAAAAAAAGCACACTATCCACAAACAATACATAACTGCACTGCAGGCAATAGTGCACTGTATGAAAGAACAGGATTATGCATCTTGCCTGCGGGGAATGGAACAGGCGCTTGCATGCACCCGGCATGATGATTGGAGGCAGAAAGTCAGATTTGGATTGTGTCTCTGCAATCAAGAGATACGGATCATACTGATGATCGCGTACTGTCAATGGAAGCTTGGAAATACGAACGGACTCGCAGGGCAGTTGGAACAGCTGGGCGGATATATACTGTCCCATTACACGGACACAGAGGAGCAGGTAAAAGTCTATCCGCACTGTATGTGGCTGCTGGGACAGCTTTATCTGAAACAGGGCAGAGTGGAAGCGGCATATATTACATGTGGAAAGGGAAAGGAATCCCTCATAGAGAATGGTTCACTCAATCCTTTGTGGGAGATCCTGGAGCTGGAAGAGACCTGCCTGGAACAGTTGGGCAGACAGACTGAATTGCTGCAATGCAGGAAGTATCAGAAGGCAGTCGCATTTTTATACGAAGCGGCAGGAACACATCCGGTCTCCAACATGATGGCGACTTTCTTTAAAAGCAGTTTTCAGGGAGAGTTTGTCCTTTCCAATGAACTTGTGAGAGATCTGCGGGAGTCAAGAGGTCTGTCGCAGGAAAAATTCGGTGCGGATATCTGTGCGCGGGAAACGCTGTCGAGAATCGAGAGTGGGAAGAGTAGACCAAATAAGAAGAATCTCCATCAGCTGCTTAGGCGAATGGGCGTGGACAGGGAGAATTATTATGGATTTATCGAGGCGGATGATTATGAATTGTATGAGAAAGTGAGACTGTATAACAGATGCTTTCCGAAAGGCAGGCTGGAGGAGGCTTGGAAGTTATTGGATGAGATCGAAGATGGAGTGGATATGACTGTGCCGGTTAACCAGCAGTTTATTGGAATGGGGCGTATTACGAAACAAATAGCCGAAGGTACATTGTCAAGGGAACAAGCAATTCAGCAATATAAGCAACTGCTGGATTTGACTGTGCTGTCGCTAGATTCAGGCACGATGATATACCGTGTTCCATTTCGGACGGAATATATGTTGTGGAACAAGATAGCAGTGAATCTTAGAAAGGATGGCAGAGTGGAGGAGGCACTTCAGATTTATGATGAATTGATGGAGTGTTATCACAGAAGCAGGGTAGCGATGCGGTATCATGCTGTTCCAGGATTATCATTATATATAAATTATACGGGATTTCTGGAAGTACATAATGAGCTGGAGAAGGCAGAAGAGATAGGAAAGGAAGGGTTGAAACATTGTCTGGCATGTTGTCGTGGAGATATAGCAGGAGACATACTGGCAAACCTGTCCTTGGTATATGGAAAAAGGGGTTTGCCAGATAAAGAAAAAATTTATATTAGATATGGATATTATCTTGTAAAATTATATGGTAGGGAAAGTATGACAAAAGTTCTGCAGAATGCATATCAGGATAAGTATCATAAAGAACTATATTAATTCTCTATTAGTTTTCGCTTTCCGTACAGCAATATTCATGTGTACTAATCCCAGAGTCATCATTATTATCGCCATTCGGAATTGGCGGAACAACAACTGTAACCAAACATAACATTAAATGAGCAGTAATTATTTTTTTCATGATTCGATATCCTCCTTAAATATA
>CAMWXA010000542.1 GCA_947178035.1 uncultured Lachnospiraceae bacterium
AAACAGAAGGAGGTGTTTTCTATTGAGAAGAAGTATTTTTCTGAAAAATATGTTTCATTACTGGTACATGCCGCTTGGCGGAGTAGTGCTTGCCAGTCTGTTGAATCTGGCGGTAGTGAGGGGCAATGAGGTGATTAGCACAGTGATTGACCAGATGCTTGCGGGAGATCAGGTTGCCTTTGGCAGCTTTCTTGCAGAGTTTGCAGTGCTGACAATTATGGGCTTTGCGGCGGCATTTGCTGCGACGGCTGTCAGTGGAAAATACGGTGTGCTGGTGTCTGCGCGCTATCGTCAGCAGGTGGCGGAGAAATTATATCATATGGAATATCAGTATTTTGACGAGCACAACTCCGCTTCGGTTATCAACAAGGTCAATGCAGATTTAAATGAGGCAGAGCGATTTTTAAACGAGACGTTTGTGATGCTTGCGGCAGATGTGGTGGCTGTTGTCATCTATGCGGATTATGTGAGGAGACTCAATGTGAGGCTTTTTATACTAGTGCTGGTATGTTATCCGCTTGTCCTCTGGATTGCCAATAAGCTGGTAAAGAAAATTTACAGCCTGACGATGACATACCGTGAAAAGTCGGATGCCATTACCGGAATCGCACAGGACGCGCTTAAGGGAATTCTGATAGTACGCAGCTTTGGACTAGAGCAGTACTTTCAGGACAAAATGCACACTGCGACACTGGATTTGGTGGACAATGAGGAAAAACGCGCTAAGGTTTCCAACACAGCGGTGTTGATCAGAAAGCTAATACAGTGGATTCCGAATATTTTGTGTGCAGTGTATTCTGTGGTGCTTGTCATGCAGGGAAATCTGAGTATCGGTGAGCTGCTGGCTTTCATCCTTGTGTTGAGTAAACTGGTAGAATCCTTTATGGGACTTCCGTTTAATATGGTGGATGCCGCGGAAAGCATCGTGAGTATACAGCGCGTTGAGGAAATTCTAGGAACCGACGAGGAACCTTCTGGAAGCGGTAAAACACCTATGGATGAAGAGATTGTGCTCGCTTTTGACAATCTGACCTTTGGTTATACCAATGCGCAGACCGTCCTTGAAAATGTGCAGTTTGAGGTGCGAAAAGGAGAAAATGTAGCATTTGTGGGTGCTTCGGGTGGCGGAAAAAGTACAATTTTTCACTTGCTGTGTGGATTTTACAGGGCACAGGCGGGGGAGTACCGGCTGTATGGGAGAAATTTTGCAGATTGGGACAAGGAGAAAGCAAGAGAACAGTTTGCACTTGTGTCACAGAATGTCTTTCTGTTTCCGGCATCGATCGAGGAGAATGTCCGGTACGGCCGTTGGAATGCGTCGGAGGCGGAGATTGTGGAGGCCTGTAAAAAAGCAGAAATACATGCGTTTATCGAAAGTCTTCCAATGAAATACCAGACTGTGGTGGGAGAGCGGGGAGCGACACTCTCCGGAGGACAGCGGCAGCGTATTGCCATCGCGAGAGCGATTTTGAAGGATGCGCCGATTTTGCTTTTGGACGAACCGACATCTGCCATCGATGAGGGGACAGAGAAGGAGATTCAACGGGCGATTGCCAGGGTGAGAGAAGGCAGAACCTGTCTCACGATCGCTCACCGACTGTCGACGATACAGGATGCGGACTGGATATTTGAGGTAAAAAATAAGAGCATAGAGGAGGTGGGAACATATGATCAATACTTGGAAACGATTCTGTAGGACAATGCGTGTGATGGGAAAACGACGCTTTTTGTATTATGGCGCGATTCTGGGGATGAGTGTCGGCATGGCAATGTTTTCAGTGCTTTGTTCCCTGCTGATGAAAGGCGTGGTTGACATTTCCCAGTCCGGGGATTATCACAGTCTTGGCATTACGATTGCAGGGATTGTGACAGCAGGGATTGTGTCACTGCTCGTATACTGTAAGTCTGCTGTAGTCTACAATGTGGAAGCGAAGCGCGTGTACGGTGTCCTATATGAAAAAATACTAAATCTGGAGATGGATTTGCCGTATGCGTATTATGAGAAGCACCATAGTGGGGAAATCATGTCAAAGGTGTCCTACGATCTGGGAAGAATGGGAGATGTATATGGTTCCCGGTTTCGGCGGATGATTATGCCTTTTTTGGAAGTCGTCGTATTTTTGATTCCCATGCTGGTTCTCAGTCCGCAGCTTACGCTGTGTCTTGTGGGAGTCAATGTGGTGATGCTGCTGCTCAATATGATTTTGGCAGAGCCGCTTCGGAAGGTCAGTCAGGAGTTGGCGGGAATTAACAACAGTATGACGCGGAAACTTTCTGACCTTCTGCAGGGAATGGAACAGGTGCGGATGTTTGCGCGTGGCAGAGAGACTGTTCAGGAATATGTACAGCTCAGTCAGCGCTATGCCAGAAGAGCCAACAGAAGGATTCTGATATCATCAGGATTGGAGAGTGCAAACAGAGGATTTGATCTGCTTTGCTCTCTTGTATTTCTTGCGATTGGTGTGTTCTTTGTGCAGCGGGGATATACTACACTCGGCGCGCTGGCAGCAATTTATACCTTGTATGGAAACTTTTCTGCCCAGTTTCTACAGATGAACCGATATATGCCGGAACTGGTGGCGTATTTGACATATGCGCAAAATATTTTTGATCTGTTGGAAGAGAAGCGTGAGGAAAAGAACTGGTATACGACGGAGGAGACCAG
>CAMWXA010000543.1 GCA_947178035.1 uncultured Lachnospiraceae bacterium
ATATGTACCGTACAGCAAAAGCAATTTTAATGAATGATGAGGATGCATCAGACGCCATTCAGGATACACTGCTGATTTGCTGGGAAAAATTGAACGAACTAAAAACAGACCAGTATTTTAAAGCATGGGTGACAAAAATTCTAGTCAATAATTGTTATGGCATTATCAGGCGTAACAGGTGGATTACATATACAGATGAATTGCCTGAAAGGGTTATTGAAGACAATGTCAGTAATATTGAATGGCGGGAGACATTGTCAGCGATTGATGAAAAATATCGTATCGTGCTTGTTTTATTTTATTCCGAAGGTTTCCGCACAAAAGAAATAGCAAAGATATTGGGGATTACGGACAGCGCGGTACGGACAAGACTTTCCAGAGGACGGGAACAATTAAGGGAATACTATGACGCACAATAGATGTGGACATTTAAGGAGGTAGCGCTGATGTGTAATAGAATTGAAGAAATTTTATATCAGGAATTGGAGATTCCTGAAATTGTATGGGAGAAAGCGGATGTGGCTTTTTCACAGATACATATGGAGGAGGAAAAAAAACAGAATTCTGCAAAAAAAGGAAAACTTCGGTCAATATTTGTTATTCCAAAAGCTGCTGCTGTTGCTATTATCTGCTGCATATTGGGGACTACCGTTGGGGCGATGGGGATGATCAGCTTATATCGGCAGCGTATGGAAAATATGAGAGAACAGGAAATAGAGGATTTGTATCAGTTGGCAAATGCCGGTGAGGCGAACAGTCTGAATCGTCCATATACCCCAGAGGAAGGAGCGCGTTATCAGGCTCTGGTAGAGGAATATGAAAAGAGCGGTCGTTTTCCAGAAAAAACGATAACGATAATTGCAGACGCAGGGGAATACAGCGGGCAGGGTGTGGCAGTTGCGGCGGATACAAGAACAATTTACCTTCCCCAGGAACCAATGAGTGATGAAGAGATTTTGGCGATTATTGATTTCAATCACAAAATGACATACAGCATCTATAAAAAGTATCAGGAATGGATTCTTGCACAGGGCAATTGGGAAAGTCGTTTGGTGACGATGACGGATTCGGAAGTTGACAGGATTTATCTGGCCTACTGTGCGTCAAATTCAGAAACCGGCGGAGGATTCAGCAGAGAACTTAGTCAGGCGGAAAGCCAAAGATACGAAGAACTGGATGATCAGTATGAAAACGAGGGCGTCTATCCAGAGATTGAATTAAACATTATAAAGACAGTGGACGAATATGCAGGATGCGGCGTTGCGTTTTGTGAAGAAAACAGCAGATATTACATTCCTGATGGGGCGTTATCTGATTTTGAATTTTTGCAGATAATAGATTTTGACCATAAAATTTCTTATTGCTTTGACAGAATAAATTATGAAATAATGATTGGACTCCGGGAAAGTTATCCGAAGGCGGAGTGACAGAAATACAGTGCTTTTTAATGGATATTGATACAATAAAATACATTTAAAAGGAGAAAATGATTATGATGACAAAGCGTTTCAAAAGAAGATATTCTTTACTGATGGCATTTTTGTTATTGCCGATAACACTAACCGGATGCAACAGGCAGGCGGATACGGAAGAACAAGGTTTTTTGGAAACAGCAGATGAGAATTCAGAGATTAATCACGGTGAAGTGATTCCAGAAAGTAAAGAAAATACGGCAGGCAGCCCTTATGGTGATGCATCTGATGAATATGCCGGCGAAACAATAACACAGCTCATAGAGGGGGCTGACGGGAGAAAAATATCAATTGATGCGCCGGTTTATACAGACGGCATTGCTCAGGTCAGCTGTTATAAGTATGTGCCAAAGCCTTTTACAGAGGAAATGCGGAATGCTTTGCTGAAAAAAATGCATCCTGCAGAAACATGGGATGTCATGGAAGCCGTCACATATAGTCCCGAAAAAGACGCATGGGAATTTGTGACGCCGATAGGGGGAACATGGATATATCAGATCACCCATTCCGAGGCGCCAACGGAAGATATTTTAAACCACGAGAACATTGCCGTCAATATCTCCTCCGACATAAAACAGGTATTTCCGGTAATTGACTGGAATTACAATGACATGGTGGTAGAAGATGAAATGCTTATGGAAATGCTGAACATAATCCCTGCGGAACTGGAACAGTTTGGGCTGCTCGATATCAGCTCTATCGATAAAGACAGTGAATATGTCTGCAGCTTTATCCATATCTGTGAAACACAGGACGGACAGATTTATGGAAAGGCGATATTCAAAAAAATACTGGATGGAATACCTGTGACGGCATGGCATGATCTCTGTACGGTGACAGGAAAGGAAAGTCCATTTCCGGCAAAAATCTGGGGAAGTCTTTTTTCAGAGGAAAAACTTGGACTGGATAATCCCATTTTATCGGCAAGCGAAGCCGTAGCAGACATGCAGGAGCAAATTGACCAGATTCCAATACAGGAAGAACCACTGTCCGTTACCAAAATCAGTCTGGAATACCTGACAGTTATTTCTTCTGATGGAGATTTGCTGATTGTGCCAGTTTGGAGATTTTGGGCGGGCGAAGACGAGAAGGAGCGATGTTTGAGGAGTGAGGAGGTGATTGCTGTCAATGCCCTAAACGGGGAGTTAATTTGGGAAAAACGGGAATCCTTTGCGGAATAGTGCTTTTGACG
>CAMWXA010000544.1 GCA_947178035.1 uncultured Lachnospiraceae bacterium
AAAGATACCTGCCGCGGTACCAATTGAAAAATCATTTTGACTGATACCCCACTTCAGCACATAGATATCAATTGTCTCTGATACACTCTTTACCAGACCATTTCCAAGCAAGTACTGAATCTCAAATCCTGCATTTAACACATTACCCACATTCATCAGCAAAAGTATCATAATCGTAGGCTTGATACCAGGGAGCGTGACATACCAAATACGCGCCCAGCGCCCAGCGCCATCCATATTTGCTGCCTCATAGAGTGACGGATCGATCGCTGTAATTGCAGACAAATAAATAATCGCATTCCATCCTGTTTCCTTCCACACATTGGCAAAAGCCACAATCGGCCAAAAATACTTTGGGTGTGCGAAAAAGTTAAGCGGCTGATCCAGTATATGGAATTTCAGCAACAGTTCATTGATGATACCCGAACTTGACAAGGCGTCATGCAGAATACCTGTAACAATAATCCATGAGAGGAAATGGGGCATGTACGAAATCGTCTGAACAGTCCTCTTTCCCCCGTTGGATTTCACTTCGTTTAATAAGATAGCAAACACAATAGCCGCAACAAATGTGACAACCAGATTGATCACACCCATTGCAAGTGTATTTCGAATAACCCTGATAAATGTATCATCCGAAAACAACTGCTTGAATTTATCCAGCCCTACAAAGGCTGAATGAAACAGTCCATCCTTGGGCTTGTAGTTCTGAAATGCCATCAGCCAGCCGCCTAATGGAAGATAACAAAAGATGATACCATACGCCACAATGATAAGTGACCATATGATCAGCACTTTCTGTTTCTTAATCTCTTTCCATGTTATGATTCTCTTTTTTTCCTGTGAAGCCATGTTTTCACTCCTTTTATAAAGAGCGGACCGTTTGTTACGTCCGCCCTGTCCGATTGCTTATAGATTCGACACTTAGTTGTACTTTGCAGCTTCCTCCATTCTGCGGTCAAGCTCAGCCTGCATCTCATCAATAAATGCCTGTGGATTGCATCCATTGTAAACTTCCATGTATTCTTCCCATGCACTTTCAAAATCGCTTGCCATAACGACCTTAGGCAGATATTCATGCTTGATCTCACCCATCTTTGTCCATGCCATACCGCCCTCTGTAGCTGTTGTCATATTATTGGAATAAGAGTACATTGGATACCATGCTCCAGGTGCCTCGCTTGTTCCCAGCATATCCACATAAGTTTCCGCTCCATATGCATCAAAACATTCTTGTATATTTTCACTTAAAGCGTCATAAAATTCTTTTGGCTGGTTTTCCGGTTTCATAGCATTGATACCATCTCTGCTTGTACCTACATACTGCAGGAAATAGGAATAAATACATGTGTGGGAAGCCTTGTATGCAGTATCGGAAGCCTTCATTCTCATATCTTCTGTACGGTAAAATTCGCCATCCTCGTTCACACTATAATCCACATCTTTTACTCCCCAGAAACGCAAATCATGAATTTCCTGATCCAATAAATCATTGACAAACTGTAATGCGCCTTCGACATCCTTGCAGCTTGTTGTGATTGCAAGTCCGCTCGCCACATTCAGTGTTCCGCCAGAATTATGCCACTGGTTCTTTATACCTTCCTCAATTGTGATAGGAAGCGGAACGTAATTGCAGCCTTTGAGATCAAGTCCCTGCTGCTTCAATGCGTCATTTGCGGTGTATGCAAAGTCCCACCACTGGTCGATCATGCCCAGCACACGCCCCGTAGAAAGTTTTGAGATATATTCATCATAAGTCTGTGTGAAAGACTCTGGATCAACAATGCCTTTCTGGAATTCCTCATTCAGTTTCTGGAAATATTTCTTTGCCGTCGGTGTTGTATTATAATCAATAATCGTGAGTGTGTCCGGATCTACGATGCAGCTTCCGTCATTAGGATATCCATCAAGAAACTGCGGTGCATTCTCAAGACAGAAATAACGCCAGTCATCACACAAAATCGTATATGGGATATTGGCTGTGCCATCCTCCATCGTAGGATTTGCCTCATTGTAGCTCTCGATTAGGTCAAAATATTGATCCATGGTATGTACTTCCGGATATCCTGCCCACTCAAGCACTCTGGTCTGAATCCAGAATGCCTCATCATTGTGTGTTGGCGCCTGCTCTTCACCATAAATATTGCCAAACTGCTGTATCCAATAAATATGCCCATCATCCTGCCTGAGTCTGTCCCATTCCTCCTCAGTCAGAAACTCCTTAATATTGGGATACTTGTCAATATAGTCATCCAGAGCCACAAGTGCGCCGGCATCATAGAGCTGCGCAGTGCCATCACCGCCATCAATAAAATCCGGATACTCACCGCCTGCAATCAATGTACCAATCGCTTCCTGTGCCGACTGTCCTGTAAGCCATGTCTCCTTAACTTTTACTCCAGTTTTCTCTGCGATCATCTGCTGGATCTCGTTGTCATCATTGATTTCCGTCCCGGGAACTGCAAAAAATGCTGTAAACTCTTTAATTTCTCCTAAATTAGCCGCATTATTGCTGCTATCACCTGTGCCTGTGTTTGTGTCCGTCGATGTCGTGTCTGTCTCTCCTCCGCCACATCCGGTGAGCATCGCCGACATCATTGCTGCTGCCAGCAGCACTGATAATACTTTTTTTGTTTTCATATAATTCCTCCAT
>CAMWXA010000545.1 GCA_947178035.1 uncultured Lachnospiraceae bacterium
TCCTTTTTGGATATGACGATGCGGTAGAGCAGTTTTGGATCAGTGATCGGGAGAAGCACGATTATCCATGCAGAACGCCTTTGGGAGAAATAGCGGAGGATTACCATGTGGGTCGTTATCAGGAAATGGAGCAGGCACGCAGCAGCGCGCACAGACCTTTTCCCGCTAAAAACAAATATCTGTCATTTGATTTTCAGGGGTACAGACCGATTAACAGGGAGATTGTAGCAGAGGCAATCGCCGAAACCTGCGATACTATGCTTAACCCCCCTGCTAAACTGTCAGGTGTAAACGGCATTTTGAAATTCTCAGCCGAAATACTAAAGTGGGAAAAGTTCAGCCTTGACAAGTTAAAATTGTCCGGCACAACAAACTATTTTCAAATTAGCAAAGACGGTGGCACGGGCGGTGGTATCTTTCGAAAAATGTATGGAGATTTTCTAATCGAAGCCGCTGTAATATTGGATGATAAAAAGACAGCCCTGTCAGGGAAACAGTTCTTAGCGGTTGCAAAACAATGGGATAAAATAGCCGAGGATTTATGGCAGTTATCATTAAGCGGAAATGTCTCTTTACTGCCGAAAATATCTAAAGAGATTCTGGACATATATCAGCAGGAAAGAGACCTATATCAGCATTTGCAAAGAGATTTCGTCTAATAATCACAATTATCTTTCTCAAAAAATCCGTGGAACTTTTGCGGTATTCCGCTTCCTTCTGCCCCAGCTCGTCGAAAAGCGTGTCGATTCTGATTGTTCCGTTCTCACATACGAGCATCGCCTCCTCCATGGAAATCTCAAGGCGGTTCATGCCCGGCGCGTCTCCCGTGGAAGTGACAAGGGTTCCGGTCGCGCCATTTTCCCACTCAAAATATAATGTCACATCATCCTCAACCTCAATATCATGAAAATGCCCTTCTTTGCAAAATCCCTGCACCCTTTGCGGCATTCCGCAGATCCACTGGAGGAGATCCAGATTGTGCGGACACTGGTTTAACAGGATTCCGCCGCCATCCTTCGCCCACGTCGCATGCCACGAGCTTGCAGTATAGTATAAAAATACTATCTCGAAAGCAGGGCAGCTGCAGAATACATGGACAAATACTGGGGGAATTAAGGGATTTGCCAATCGGGAATGCGCTGTAGCAACGCCTCAACATCCGATCTTCCTCTTAATGCTTCGTACCAGCGGTCTGGAATATTGCGAAATCCGTAAAAAATTCCGGCAAGGCCGCCTGTAACGCATGCTGTCGTGTCCGTGTCATCACCCAGCATAATTGCCCGCTTCACAGCGTCCTCATAACTTGTGGTTTTTTCCATGATCATAAACGCGCTGCGCAGACAATCCACCACATAGCCCGAACCGTTTCCTATCCACGGTTCCTCTGGTCGTATGCTCCACTCCAGTTCCTGCTCATATATTGGCATTTCCCGATAGATATCTCTCAAAACAGAAACTGCCTTTTCAAGTGATGGCCTGAAATCCGCTCCAGCAAGCAAAAAGCGTGCAACCAGACTATACAATGCACAGCAGACCTGATTGCACACATTACCATGCGTTATCAGGCATTGTCCGTGTACATCCATCACCAGATCCCGGTCTGTACCCTTGTGCCAGAGCGCCAGCGGCAGCACTCTCATCAGCGCACCATTTCCTTTGCCATCCGGCCGCAGCATACCACATTTTTCCGGCATTTCTCCTGCCCTGTAGGCACTCAGCGCTTCCCCGGTCTGTATGCCAATATCAAACACAACACCGTCTACGGCCCACTCGCCGTTCAGATACCACGCTAAAAGCTTATCCGAGAAATCTTTCAGCACAAACGCGCCACAGGTCACAAGGCTGTCCAACAGGCAAAGCGCCTGCGCACCATCATCCGACCACGTTCCCGGCTTCACACCTGAATGTGCCCTGCGAAATCCAAACGGCGATTTCATTTCAATTTTGTCATATGCTGGAATCTCTTCCGCAGCATGAAATTCATATGGAACCCCCAGCGCATCTCCAATCAACAGCCCATATAATCCTCCTTTTCGCTTGTCAAAGTTATCCATCGCTCTCCTCCTCGCTCATCTTATCTTTTTTATAAAAATTACTATTCACGGCTTGGGAGCCGCTCATAGTAATGATTCGGGGTAATATTCAAAACTAAACCACTTTACAAAACTACTTCCCAACCTCTTATAAATTCTTCTAATGATGGTGCAATTTTTCTCATTTTCCCTGTATCATCATTTACAAGCTTAACTATTCCTGTTTTTACTTCTACAACAACTGTATTATCCGAATTTTGCTCCACCCCTATTGGTATATGGGTAATCCTCCCATGGTGTCATAGGTGTAGTGTATGCTCCTCCCGGTGCTGTCCGTCAGGCATGACAGGTTGCCGCTGCGGTCGTAGGCATACCGAAGCAGGGGCTTTCCCGACGCGGACTTGCCCTTTAAGAGGCCGTTTTCCGTGTAGGCGTATTCGTATGTGATCCCGCCGCCCGCCGCCTGTCTCAGCTTCCCGTCCGGGTAATACAGATATCTATAGACTGCCGGGTTCCTGCCTTTCCTGTCCTCCGCGCGGCGGTACGTCAGGTTCCCGTCCATGTTGTAATGGGTTGTCT
>CAMWXA010000546.1 GCA_947178035.1 uncultured Lachnospiraceae bacterium
GTAATATATTTATATATATATCTTACCAAATAAAAGTGCCATGTTCTGATGGAAATCTGCAACGAATTGAGATATAATTTTGATGTGAGGAGTGTCTGGCAACAGATAATAATGAGATGATACGAGGTATTATTATGTGGAAATGTCCTAAATGTGGAAAAGAATTTAAGAATACAAATCAAAGTCATTTTTGTGGAGAGAAACCGAAAACGATAGAAGAATATATCATGCGTCAGGATAAAGAAAAACAAGCTGACCTGTTTCTTGTAAGACAGGTTTTGCAGCAAACATTGCCAGAGGCTGAGGAACGAATTTCCTGGAGTATGCCAACATACTGGAAAAATCACAATATTCTTCATTTTGCTGCTTCCAAAAAACATATTGGCTTTTATCCTGGTCCAGAAGCAGTAGCAGAATTCAAAGAAGAACTGAAAGAATATAAGGTGGATAAAGGAACCATACGCTTTCCATATGGAAATGTTGATACGGATTTAATTAAAAAAATTGCTCAGTGGTGCTGGGATACAGGAAATCATGCTTAAATTTCGGTTGGCTGGAATGGTTTGTCAAACACGCTCTAGTATCAGGCTTAGAGCGTGTTTGACAAGTTTCTCAAGGCCGTGCAGCATGATGTGATCAGTGTGCATCTGACTGGGGAGACGTCATCATAAAGCGTCAGGAGCTGCAAATAATTTTTCTTTCAATACGCGCTTTACTTTATCTAAGTCAGGGTCGCAAAGCAACGGAAGAATATCTGTTAAACGCTGTGGTTCTAAATCCCACCAGCGGAAACGAAGCATCAGGTCTGTCAATTCATCGTCAAAGCGATTTTTGATTTTCTTTGCCGGATTGCCCCCATAAACCGTATAAGCAGGAATATCCGAGGTCACAACGGAATAAGCGGCGATAATTACGCCATCGCCAATTTTCACACCAGGCATAATAACGCTTTCACGACCAATCCAAACATCATTTCCAATAATTGTATCGCCTTTATGCGGGAGCTGCTCCATATGTGGTGGTGTGTTTTCTGTCCATGCACCTCCAATCACATGAAAAGGATAGGTGGTCACACTGCAGAGGCGATGATTTGCTGGTCCCATAATGAATTTGGTACCAGAAGCAATCTGACAAAACTTTCCAATGATAAGGTTTTCGCCAAACTCGGGATAGTTGAAAAGAACATTGTTTTTTTCAAAGTTTGCAGGATCAGCCGTATCATCATAATAAGTATAATCTCCAACAGAAATGTTCGGAGCTTTGACAACATTCTTAATGAAACAGGAAGTTTTATATTCATTCGGAAAAATCATATCAGGGTCTGGAATTTTATTCATATCGTTAAAGTCCTTTCTTATTGAATCTGCATCACATCCTTTCTTTGGCTTATACTGGTGGCAATCGCCCTTTTCTTTCTGAGCTCTTTCATCATATTGTTACCTCGCTATAAATTTTTGTTTTCTATAGTATAATTAGAAAAACTCATTTTGCTTATTTGGTTGACAAACTGCTTTCAATTTTTCAGAAATCATGTCAACTTTTGCAGGATTAGCATTCCTTGCATTGAACAGACAGATAGATACACATCGCATACAGGAAATACACTTCTTATGATCCGTCAGCTGCGGATTTTCTGGAATTATTGCCTTAACCGGGCAATTCCTTGCGCAAAGACCGCATTTTACACATTTTTCTGATGCCTGAATCTCCATAGGTAAGACTTTGTATTCCTTATATGGCGTATTTCCTGGAACATCTACCGGGCAAAGTTCAGTCTGTAAGCGTTTTTTTACTTCAATTAGGAAAGTATCCAGCTCTTCATAATCCTCTTCGTTGGGACGCCCTGTTCCTATCTGGGAAACAATGGAGTGTTCCGCGACCATTGCCGCTGCGCCAATACAAATAAAATTCTGCTTTTCAAGTAAGTCTTTTAATTCTTTCAAGGTATCCTCATACGCCCGTCCACCATATGTTACCAGCAAAAAAGCAGGCGTGTGACTGCCTCTGATTTTTTGTAATCTCAATGCGGCAGCTTCAGGAACACGTCCGCCAAAAGAGGGCACTCCAACGATACAAAAATCATCTGCATTCATAAAATAGTCTGATATATTTGGTTTTGATATATCAATATTTTCAATATTAGAAAAACTTTTCCCAATGTGTTTCACCACTTTTTCTGTTGTGTTAGTAGGACTAAAAAAAATATTGTAAGTCATGATTGTTCCTCCATAAAGTAAGTACAGTATTGTACAAATAACAGTGAATACAGCACCTGATATTTAGGCAATGCGGTACTATTTCATCTTAATCATTGTCGAGGGTGGGTGGCTTGGGCTAATTATATCATTTCATTTGCATTTTTGCTACCTGTTTGCGCTTTTTTATAGAATTACCTGCCATTTCCGGATAACCTTTAAAGACACCGCCAACTGCTTTTCAGAAATTATATCGCTATCCACTGGGAAATATGGTAAAATTAAGCATGAGACAGGATAAAAAATTATTTTTGGTATGCCGGATGGGAGGGTATATGACACTACAACAATTAAAATATATGATAACCGTTGCGGAGCGCGGTGCTATTACAGAAGCGGCAAAA
>CAMWXA010000547.1 GCA_947178035.1 uncultured Lachnospiraceae bacterium
CCGTCTCGTGGGCTCGGAGATGTGTATAATAGACATTTAGTGTTGGTGCTTGCGCTTATTTGCTCTGTGCTGCCGACGAATTTTATTGTGTTTGTGTCAGAGGCAGTGACACTTGGGCATTTGTACAAATTTTCAATGGAATGTGCGCTGGTAGTATTTGTTGTATTTTTCCTGTTGTTTATTCTTTATTTTCGGTTTTCGTCAAAAGACACGATTGCGATATTGCTCACACCACTTTGTTTTATATTGAAAATACCCTATGCGATGCCCCTTGCGATGGGGCTGGTAGGGACTCCGTTCTCAGCAGTGTCGGTGGCAAGTGGAGCGATTGTATATTATACAGTGAGTTATATGACAAGCAGTGCATCGGTGCTGAATACTTTTGAGGAAGATGGTACTCTGGAGAAATTCCGATATGTCATTGACGGCATGATGGGAAATAAGTCTATGTATGTAACACTTGCAGCTTTTGTGGCTACTGTGATTATCGTGTATTTTATCAGAAGACTCAGTGTAG
Organism: uncultured Lachnospiraceae bacterium; assembly: GCA_947178035.1. Lineage (GTDB taxonomy): Bacteria > Bacillota > Clostridia > Lachnospirales > Lachnospiraceae > COE1. The sequence continues at coordinate 518 of CAMWXA010000547.1, forward strand.
ATTATGCATGGACAATTGCCATGATCACAGGCGCGCTATTGGATGTGATGATATTGTTGTTTGGGGATTTGATGTATAATACGAATCTCTCGATTGGCGGACTGATCATCGGAAGTGTCGTATCAGTGGTACTGGTAAAAATACTGGAATTCTTTGTTTTTAATGTGGATTACTCACGCACAGAGTATGTGCAGTTTGAGGATGATGAATATTATTATTATGTGAAAGCCGTTCCCAAAAATACGGTAGCGGCGCCGCAAAAACGGGTGAAGACAATCAGAGTACCTGAGAAAGCGGTTAGGGAGCAGAAGAGGGATAGATAAGAGGGATGGAGCAAAATGGATATGATTCTTGAACGCTTTCGTTCATTTTTAGAGACTTTGTCATTGCGCAGTTTTAATATTAGATGGCAGGATATAGTGGAGGTTATCATTATATCCTTTTTGCTGTATCAAATCATGGCATGGATAAAGCATACCAAAGTGTGGCTTCTTATGAAAGGAATCATCATTATCATAGCGTTTATTGTATTGGCGCTGCTGTTTAAGATGCACACAATTATATGGATCGTGGAACATGTGTTAAGCCTGGCAGTCACTGCAGTGATTGTCATTCTCCAGCCAGAGCTCCGGCATGCGCTTGAAGAGCTTGGGCGGAAGAGCTTTGTCACAAATCTGATCACATTTGAAAAGGCAACAGATGAACGTTTCTCTGACAAGACCGTCAATGACCTGGTGAAGGCAAGCTTTGAGATGGGCAAGGTAAAAACTGGTGCGCTCATGGTGATCGAGCAGAATGTACTGCTCACAGAATACGAGAGAACGGGTATTGAGGTGGACGGATTGATTTCCAGCCAGCTTCTCATCAATATCTTTGAACATAACACGCCTCTTCATGACGGTGCAGTGATCATACGTGGAAACAGGGTGGTATCAGCGACTTGTTATCTGCCATTGTCTGATAATATGGAGATCAGTAAGGAACTGGGAACAAGGCACCGCGCAGGAGTGGGGATATCAGAGGTGACAGATGCGCTTACGATTATTGTGTCGGAGGAGACTGGTCATGTCAGTGTCACTTATGAAGGAAAACTGTACCGCAATCTTGATGCCAATGGATTGCGGGAAAAAATTAGCATGATACAGAATAAAGAAGTGGAGGATAATAAGAAGCGCAGGCTCTGGAAAGGTAGGGCTAAAGATGAAAAATAGTATATTGAAGAAAGCGATTCGGATGGTCACGAACAATTTTGGATTGAAGATTTTGGCAGTGATCGTATCCTGTGGTCTTTGGGTTGCAGTAGATAATATCAACGATCCGATTGATACAGATACTTATTACAATATACCAGTCGAGATTATAAACGCGGAATTGGTGACAAACGAAGGAAAAGTTTATGATGTGCTTGACGGGACAGATACCGTCAATGTCACAGTAAAAGGAAAACGAACAGTACTTTCATACATTTCAAAAGAGGACATCAAAGCGGTTGCAGACATGTCAGAACTTACCTTTATGAACACAGTGGGAATCAAAGCGTACAGTGTGCGCAGCAATTCAGAGCTTGATTTTAAGACGAATATTGACAGTGTGAAACTTTCCATTGAGAATATGCTGCGTGACCAGAAGCCGATCAATGTGTCTACGTCCGGTGAGCCAGCGGCTGGATATGTGGTTGGGGGAACCAAGCCGAGTCAGAATGTTGTCAGACTTTCTGGACCAGAGTCCTTAATTAAGCAGATTGACCATGTAGAAGCAGTGGCAAATGTCGACGGCGCTTCCTCTGATATCGACACGAGTGTCGAGTTAAAGCTCTATGATGCTGCGAACAATGAGATTAAGAATAGTTCCATTAAGATGAACATAACAACTGTAAATGTGTCTGTGACCATTTATGCCACAAAAGTAGTTCAGCTCAGTTTTGCGATTCCAGATGAGCCGGCAGCTGGGTATGTGGTAAGCGATGAGGTGTTCAGCATGCCTGAGACGGTTACAATTGCAGGCAGAGCCGTTGCTTTGGAGGGGATATCAAGAATTGTTGTATCTGATCCAGCGCTCAGCGTGGAGGGTATGAC
>CAMWXA010000548.1 GCA_947178035.1 uncultured Lachnospiraceae bacterium
ACTTTATCTGGTGTGTTATACTAGATGAAACAAAAATACAAAGGCAAAGATACAGGAGGACAAGTCAGATGGATTTATCAGAACTCAGGGACACACTCGATGGCATTGACCGCCAGATTGTCGAACTTTATGAGAAACGGATGGACGTGTGCGCGCAGGTGGCGGCGTATAAGATCGAGACAGGGAAGCGGGTTTTTGACAAGGAGAGAGAGCAGCAGAAGCTCAAGACGGTCAGCGGGCTGACTCACAATGAATTTAACGCACATGGCGTCAGGGACTTGTTTGAGCAGATTATGGCGATGAGCAGGAAGCTCCAGTATCAGATGATAACGAGACACAATGGCGAGGGAAGGCTCTCTTTTATAGAGATGGGTGAGATTGACTATGGGAAGTGCCGCGTCGTATTTCAGGGAGCAGAGGGAGCGTACTCGCAGGCTGCGATGATGGAGTATTTCGGGGATGCGGTTGACAGCTTCAATGTCAATACGTTCCGCGACGCGATGCTTGCAATCGACGAGGGGAGTGCGGATTTTGCGGTGCTTCCGATCGAAAATTCGTCGGCGGGGATTGTGAGTGAGATCTACGACCTGCTGGTGGAGTTTGAGAATTATATTGTCGGGGAACAGATTATTAAAATCGAGCACTGTCTGATGGCGTCGCCGGGCACGAAAATAGAGGATATCAGGACGGTATACTCACACCCGCAGTCGCTGATGCAGAGTTCGCACTATCTGCTCGATGCAGGATGGCAGCAGATCAGCATGAAAAATAACGCCTTTGCGGCAAAGAAGGTCGCGGATGACAAGGATAAGACGCAGGCGGCTATCGCGGGGGAGACAGCTGCAAAGATCTATGGATTAGACATTCTCAAAAGAGGGGTCAATGATATCAGGGACAACTCGACGCGCTTTATCGTTATCACGAATCAGAAGGTGTTTGCAAAGGGGGCTTCCAAGATCAGTTTGTGTTTTGAGGTAAGCCATGAGAGCGGGGCGCTGTATCATGCGCTTTCGCATCTGATGTACAATGGGTTGAATGTGACCAAGATTGAGTCGAGACCGATCGCGGGAAGAAACTGGGAATACAGATTTTTTCTGGATTTCGAGGGGAATCTCACGGACAGTGCAGTGAGGAATGCACTCAGGGGACTGCGCGAGGAGACGCGCAATATGAAGATACTGGGGAATTATTGATGGAATTGGAATGTGGATAAAGGGGTGTAACTATGGCATACAGGACATTTGCGGCAATCGACGTGGGCTCGTATGAGCTTGCGATGAAAATATACGAGATATCAGGCAAAAATGGTATCAAGGAGATTGATCATATCAGACACCGGATTGAGCTTGGAACAGACTCGTATTTTATGGGGAAGATCAATAATGACAGGGTTGACGAGCTGTGCAGGATGCTGAATGAATTTATGGCAATCATGAAATCGTATAAAGTGGACGGCTATAAGGCATACGGGACAAGCGCCATCAGGGAATCCCGGAACAGATTGATTCTGTTAGACCAGATTGAGACGTGGACGGGAATCCGCATCGAGGCTTTGAGCAATTCCGAGCAGCGGTTTCTCGATTACAAATCTGTGGCGTCGAGAGTGAAGGATTTTCAGAGTATTATCGAGAAGAGCACCGCTTTTATTGATATTGGCGGAGGGAGTATCCAGATCTCTCTCTTTGACGAGGACAGTCTTGTTACCTCCCAGAATATCCGGCCGGGTGTGCTTCGCATGCGGGAGGAGCTCGCGCGGGTATCCTATCGGAGTTACCAGCTTGAGGACATCGTGGAGGAGATGGTCTGTGACAGTTTTGAAAGTTTCCGTGAGATGTTTGTGGGGGATAAGAGGATACAGAATGTGATTCTGGTAGATGACTATGTGTCATTGATTGTGCAGAGAAACTATATCAAGACTATCAAAAAGGGACAGGTCAGCACAGAGAATTTCCTGGAGTTTGTGGATTCCCTCAAGAAGAAAAAGGCGAGGGAGATTGCGATGTCACTGGGGCTGGCGCAGGAGAATATTTCGCTTCTATACCTCTCGGCGCTGATGATCAAGTATATGATCAAGCTTCTGGGTGCGGAGATGCTGTGGGCACCGGGCGTATCTTTGTGTGACGGTATCGCATATGAATATGCGGAGCAGAATCGTCTGCTGCCGTCGGATGCTGACGGCATGCCGCACGATTTTGAGCAGGACATTCTCGACTGTGCACGGGATATCAACAGGCGCTATCAAAGCGGGGAGTACCGCACCCGCGAGCGCGAGATGATTGCGCTCACGATTTTTGACAGCATGAAAGAGATTCATGGTCTGACAAAGCGCGACAGACTGCTGCTGCAGCTTGCAGCGATCCTGGGCGACTGCGGCCGGTTCATCAGCCTTGCGAGCGTAGGCGAGAACTCCTACAATATTATCACTGCGACGGAAATCATAGGGCTGTCCCATGTGGAGCGCGAGGTTGTGGCAAGTATTGTAAAGTATGCTACAGAAAAATTTGATTATTATAATATTATGGACAAAAATGCGTCACTCGACAAAGAGACATATCTGAAAATTGCGAAGCTGACAGCCATT
>CAMWXA010000549.1 GCA_947178035.1 uncultured Lachnospiraceae bacterium
GTTATGAAGCGTATCCATCAAATTATTCTAAAGTAGGAAATAAGATTTTGAAAGTACTTAACAAATTTCATTTCGAAAATACCACTGATAAAGATAAAGTGATGTTGCCAATCAATTAAAATTGTTTTGAATAGTTTATAATATGACCAACAAAATGCTGTTTTTGGGGAATGAATGATGAGACAACTTTGCATGTTTTGCCAATAGTGTTGATGAAATGCTGGTTTAATTGGAGGCGGCGAAATGTCAGAGAAAAAAGTGTATTTATGGTATTGACAATGGATGAAGATAATTGTAAACTTAATTAATAAATATAGTTAACATTTGAAATGGAGGATGCATACCATGAACACAAAAACAAAAGAAATTACTTTAATTGGTCTGATGACTGCGGTTACATGTATTGCAGGGCCATTGTCGCTGGCGCTGCCTTTTAGCCCGGTACCAATCTCACTGACCAATCTGGCGATTTATTTTTCTGTCTACATTTTGGGGATGAAGCGTGGAACAATGAGTTATTTCGTGTATTTGCTGCTGGGATTGATCGGACTTCCCGTTTTTTCGGCCTTCACGAGTGGGCCGGCAAAGCTTTTTGGTCCGACAGGCGGTTATCTGATTGGGTTTATCTTTATGGCGCTGATCTGTGGTTACTGCATCGACAGATGGAATGGGCAGTTTGTATTCAGCTTTATTGGCATGCTTGTGGGAACTGCTGTAACGTATGGCTTTGGGACGATATGGCTTGCATATCAGATGAGCGCCGGTACAGAACAAACACTGATGGATGCGCTTCCTGCTGCGTTTGCAGCTGGTGTGCTTCCATTTATCGTGGTAGATATTGCGAAAATGGTTCTTGCACTGTTAATTGGCTCACAGGTGCGTGTACGTGTGCGGAAGGCGGCACTGAATTAGAGTATTACATATTTTTTCTTGATACGGTCCATATTTGAGAGTATACTAGAGTTAATATAGTATTGATAAGAAATGGGGCTGTCTATGAAGAGAAAATCAACAGATACTGTGCGGAATGAGAAGGAAGAAAAGGAACGTAAAAGAGTAAAGGCGGCAAGACCGGCAAGCACGACAAGGGAGATTCGATGGGACAAGCTGGATAATACGGCCCATCTTTTTCCTGTTATTGCCGGGGATAGTATGAGCAATGTGTATCGCATTAGTGTGACATTGACAGAATTGATTAACCCGGAATTGCTGCAGCAGGCGCTGGAGATTGTTCTGCCCAAATTCGATGGTTTCAATCTTAGACTTAGACAGGGCGTGTTCTGGTACTATTTTGAGGAGAATGGGAAGCCGGCGCCGAAGGTTCGGGAGGAGACAACATTTCCCTGCCGGTATATCTATCCAAATCGGAATAACAGCTATTTATTTCGGGTCACATACTACAAATACCGCATCAATCTGGAAGTATTTCATGTGCTGACAGACGGTATGGGCGGTATCAATTTCTTAAAGGAGCTGACCTATCAGTATCTTAGATTGGTTCATCCCGAGCTGAAAGGCACAAAGGGCGATTTGCTGGCCAGCAGCACGTCGTTAAACCGGGAGGACAGCTTCCTGAAAAATTATCGAAAAAGTTCTGAGAGAGGCTACCAGACCAAAAAGGCATATCTCATAAAAGGAGAACGCCTCAGTCCCGGCGAATTTGGAATCATGCACGGTTATATGCAGGTGCCGGAGCTCAAGAAGGTCTGCCATCAGTATGGTGTGAGCATCAATGAATATCTGGTGGGAGTGTTTGTCTGGAGCGTCTATAGGGAGTGCATGCATGGTGTGCCGTCCGACAAGCCTGTCAGGGTGGCAGTCCCTGTCAATCTGCGGCCGTATTTTAATTCGATCACAACGAAAAACTTCTTTGCAATGGTGTCGGCAGAATTTCATCCTGTCGAGGAGGAGTATACTTTTGAGGAGGTGCTCGCAGTCGTCAGGGACAGTCTCAAACAGCAGATTAACAAGGAAAATCTGGAGCGTCTTTTTTCCTACAATGTATCAAATGAAAAAGTCTTGGTGGCGAGAGCTGCGCCGCTTGTGATCAAGAACATTGCCATGCGCGTCGTGTATACACAGTCAGCACTTGCAAATACCACCACCATCACAAACATCGGAAATATAACGGTTGACGATGTGTATCGGCCGTATGTGGAGATGTTTCACTCGTGTCTTGCCATGTCCAAGGGACAGCACATCAAGGGCAATATCTGCTCTTATGGGAGCACGCTGGTGTTCAGCTTTAGCTATGACCTTGCCGATGCGTCGGTGCAGCGCTGTTTTTTTCGAAAGATTGCGGAGGACGGTGTCAGTGTGGAGATTGAGAGTAACGGGGTGAATTATGAGTAGATGCAGACAATGTAAAATAGAGGTACTTGACGAGACAGAGCGCTGTCCGCTGTGCGGTACGGTGCTGGAGCCAACCATAGAGGTGGAAAATATGTATCCGGATATCCGGATAAAATCGAGGAAACTGGTGTTTATCTCCAGACTGTATCTGTTTTTGGCTGTCGCGATTGAGATTGTGCTGGTGGATGTGTGCGCATTTTCGGAAGTACAGTCGTGGGTG
>CAMWXA010000550.1 GCA_947178035.1 uncultured Lachnospiraceae bacterium
ATGCTGTGCTGTCCGTTTCCGACAGTATACTCCACACGATACAGCGTACCTCCTGATTCTATGATCAGATAATGCTCATCAGAGATATACAGTTCGCCGTCATTGGCATGGAACACCCCTGTAATGTGGGGATATTTTTCAAGCTCAAACGCTCCTGTTTCCGCGATCTCATCTGCAAGCCGCTTGGCTTCCACACGATAAATGCCTTCATTTCTGTCTTTCACTCCCACAAGAAACAGATTCAATACCACCGTCAGCAAAAGAAATACAGTTATCACTGCAATACACAGTCTTCGGAAAGCCCTCATACAAACTTATACCCCACACCCCAGACAGTCAGCAGACGCTTTGCATTCTTAGGATCATCACCGAGTTTCTGGCGAAGGCGGTTGATATGCACATGGAGCGTTTGCAGCTCCGAATCGCTGTCGCTGCCCCAGACTGTGCGAAACAGGTACTCTTTTTTCAAAGCTTTGCCCTGATTCCCGATCAGAAGCGCCAGCAGGTCAAATTCCTTTGCGGGCAGTTCCACGGGCTTTCCGTCGATAACCGCTGTTTTATCTACAAGATTGAGTGTCACACCGTCCGCCGACACTGTATCACGCTGATACCGCCGTTTAAATATCCCCCTGATCTTAGCAATAAGAATATCAATGTCATAAGGCTTTTCAATATAATCGTCAGCACCGAGGTCAAAGCCGTTCAGCTTATCCTCCTTGCCCGTCCTTGAGCTTACGATCAGTATAGGGGTATCCGCATTTTCCCGAAGTCTGGAGCAGACTGCAAAGCCGTTCACATCGGGGAGATTGATGTCAAGCACCACAAGCCTCGCGCCATATCGTTCAAAGAGCTGCACGGCACGCTCTCCACTGCCCACGCTTGATGTAATATAGCCCTCGTCACGCAGGAAGTCAGTCAGCACGCCGGCCAGTTCCTTATCATCTTCTACTATCAGAATATCCGTCATAAAAATAACCATGCCTTTCTCACAGCCATTAAATTCCACATCTCCGATGCTTCTCTCAACGGAAAACTCATTTGTGGCAATAACGCTACTCAAGGATTCACTTCCTGGATAACGTTATTCATGGATATATTTCCTGTAATTACGCTTGAAATCACGCTTCTGCACGAACTATCGGTCAGATATGCGCTGCCAGTCACTACATCTACTGTAACATCGTCTCGACAGGTCACTCCCGAAACAGTCACTTCGCCTGTGGTAACGGAAAGGTCAAGTGCGCCGGCAGAGATATTCTCTACACAGATATTTCCCGTGCTTGCTTTTATTTTTACCAAATTTGAAACGGACGCAAAAAAATTAACATCACCTGTACTCAAAGAAATATCAACATTCTCGAATAAATAATCTTTTGGTATTTCAACATTTCCGGTGCTTTCGTTAATGAATAATGCGTTATATTCCGTTTTCGGAAGATAAACCGTGATCTTTGACCAACCGAAGTCGTATCCGATATAATCATACCAGGATTTATTGATTCTGACAACAAGCACATCATTTTCAACGGTGACTGAATGCTTTGCGTTTTGTTTCTCATAACATTCCACTTTGCATTTTCCGTCATCTGACAAAGCAAACATGATATCTGCGGTATCTGTTGATATTGATATATCGCTGAATGCTTTGCCGACTTCGTAAGTATTTGTCTCATATTTGACCATTAACAGCTTCGCAAAGATGCATCCAGCCAACATAAGAGAAGCTGCTATCATAAGCCATACTTTTGTTGTCTTTCTCATTACACTTTCTCCTTCTTGATAAAACAATTTTTAAGTAACAGTTCAGACAGGTCTGAGCATTGAGCGTTTTATTTTACAGCGGATTCCCTTTCAAGAACCGCAAAAACCTTTTTGGAGTACAGCGAAACTGCCATAGCCAAAATCGCCGCGCCTGTCGTTATCAAATACGGCTTGTCAGCAAACGCATCAAACAACACTCCGTAAACCGCTTGTCCCACAGGCTGGGAGCAGCTTGACACGGCAATGCTCACAGCCATTATTTTTCCGAGAAGATTGGGCGGAGTCTGCTGCTGTACCGCCGTCAGCATGGACACGCTGAACATTGTGGACGCGCACATCGCACCAAAGCTTACGGCGGTTATTATGATATATCCGATATTTTCCGGTACTGCTTCAAAAACGGAAATTCCCATAAAAAACGCCGCCAGCGAGCATATGATTAAAAATGCATATCCGCTCTTAAGACGGATTTTTTCCGCCGCCGCGCCCGCGATAATTCCGCCCGCAATTCCACCCAGCCCCATTGCGCCCTGCGTTATCCCAAGAGCGGTATCGGACATACCTAAAATCTGCACCACAATTACGGGAATACCCACAAGCATCATTGCCGACAAAATAAGATTGAACAGTGCAAGTATCCCCAGTACCGATAGAAAAATCGGCTTTTCGTTTTTAATAAATTGAAAGCTGTCCGACAGATCGGAACCCACTGCACCCAAAATGCTTTTGCCATCGAAATTTTTTTCATAGGGGATATGTATGAAAATTTCCATAACTGCCGAAAAAACAAAGCAGCCAACGCTTATAA
>CAMWXA010000551.1 GCA_947178035.1 uncultured Lachnospiraceae bacterium
AGACAGCACTTCCGCCGTCGGATTCCATGCTCCCCGTGCAGACAAGCATGCACCAGATATCCCCCTCTTTCCAGATATGGGAGTCCCGGAACTCGCCAGCCCTTCCCTGCCCTTCTGTCTGCTGTATGGCAAGCTCATCACAGATAATCCAGTCAGTCAGACAGGGATCTGAGAGATCCGCCGGATAGGCTGCACCGATATTCTGATTCGAAATCAATCCATCCTTTGCATAACTGTCATTTCCCGCTGTAAAGAACAATATGGGAATGCCGTTTACATCCATCGCTGCGCCACCGGACCACACACCATCCGGCACCACCGAGTTTTCAGTCGGTGTGATGGCTTCCTTAACCGGTGTCCAGTGCACCATGTCCTCACTTACCAGATGCCCCCAGCAGATATTGCGCCAGTAGGTTCCAACCATATTATTCTGGTAAAACAGATGATACATGCCGTTATAATATAACGGCGCATGAGGCTCGTTCATCCAGTGCTGATACGGACCGCCGTGGTACTGCGTTTTATAGATATCGGATGCCAGGATATTTTCCATCCAGATATCCTCAAAGGCAATTTCTGGTATCTCACTGACTGTAATTTCATCCTCGCCCAGGACGCTCTGGTATAACTTCAGTTCGTCCATCAGACCACAGAACATATTGTAGGTTCCCGCCGCAATCTGCTCCGCATCGGAGTTTTTGCCGACCAGAAGCTTCTTTCTGTCCGCGGGGCTGATTGCTGTACCAGATGCTATTTCCCGAGAACCTATCTGATTTCCATTTAAGTACAGGTTCATTTCACCTTTGCTTCCGTCAAATGTCGCCGTCACCAGATTCCACTGATACTTCTCCAGGTTTGCATTCTCGCCCCACAGTGTGATCCAGTCATCTCCTGTTCCAACCTGGAAACACAGCCTTCCAAAGCGCTGATACCCCAAAAGCACGCCCTGATTTTTACTTTTATCATACTGGCTGACTATCGCAGTCAGATGCTCCGTTCCATTCTCCGCTGCATCAGGGTCATCCCACTCAAACGCCCGCGGTGCGACCCATACGCTGACAGAGAAAGCATCTCCTCCCACGCAAATCTCATCTGCACCGTAATCGACATAAGTGGAACACCCGTCAAAGAGCAGGGAGCCGCCCTGCACGCCATTTTCACGCCATCCAGGCTCCTTGTTCTCCATATACACTGCACTGTTATACAGATAATGTACCTCGGCATCCTGCACCTTTCCGGCGCTGTCCGCAATCGTTGTCCCACCCTTTTCTTCAAAAGCCAGATGAAGCATCAGACTGTCTGCTTCCTTTTCCGCACCGTTACACCCCGTGCACAGGACAGCCAACGCAGATGCGACAGCCGCCAGATAAATGCCCTGTCTCCTGCAAATTTTCCCGAATTTCAAAACACCCGCTTCCTTTCATATATGAAATGTCACAAGTTCAATCCATATAACGTTTCGTTCAGGATACAATCAAATCATACTTTGTAATATCCATATTCACTGTTCCATCTGCAAAGAAGGAAATGCCGTCTGCAGACTGCCCCGTATACAGGATAGCACTCATGACCTGTTCGCCATCATTGACAAAAACCTCAACGCTGAACCGGTCCAGAATAACCCTCAGTTTCAGCTCTCCGTTTTGACTGTTCACCTTGCTGCGCCTCTGATGAATAATCGCCCTCCGGGAACCAGAATGCTTTCTGTCCACTTTTAAGATAGATTCCCTCGGCCGGAAACTCAGCGAAGTCTGATACTTCTCATTCTGCGCAAAACGAAGCGCAAATTTGTGGTAAATATTCTGTTCCTCTCCCGGACGGATTGTCAGTTCGATATCCACTCTGCGCCCGCGGATTCCATCCAGTTCCATCGTATCCGAAAAAGTAATGTTCTGGTAAGTCACCTGATTCGAACGGAACGCATCCAGCTCCCGTATCGGATTCTGATACAATCTGCCATTTTTGATGGACAGTTCACGGGGCAGACTCATCTGTCCAAACCACAGCACATCCGTCGTCCGCTGCCCACAGGTATCCCAGTTCTGCATCCACCCAATCATGACACGGCGTCCATCCGGTGTGAGCACTGTCTGCGGTGCATAGAAATCAATGCCGTAATCAACGGACTGGTCATGCTGCTCATGGAATTTTCCAGCCGCTTCATCAAACTCCCCGATAAGGCAAAGTGTTCCGTTTCCATTGTGATACTCAAAACCCTGGGGAAGCATATCCTGCGGGCTGGTAAGCAGCACCCATTTCCCGTCTAATTGGAAGAAATCAGGACATTCCCACATTTTTCCAAATCGGTTATTGTTGGAAGCCAATATACTTTTGAACTTCCACTCGAATCCATCTGGACTTGTGTACAGCAAAATCTGCCCGCTTCCGTCTGCCGGCCGGCTGCCAACCACACAGCAATAGGTTCCATCGTCTTTCTGCCACATCCTGGGATCACGGAAATCATATCTGCTGCTGCCCTCCGGCAAATCCTTTTTGTCCAGCACAGGATTCTTTTCATACTTCTCATAGTCAATACCATCGCCCACAGCAAGGCACTGCGTCTGGAC
>CAMWXA010000552.1 GCA_947178035.1 uncultured Lachnospiraceae bacterium
CGACGCAATGGTGCGGAACAGGTAGTCCCAGACTTCAATTTCTAGCCGGATGGAGCACTAGAGCGTGATTGAAAAATGCTTTCTGCCAGATGTGCGTCACAATTTGTTAGTCAGCTTCCTTAAGTTAATGACATTGGTTCACGCCCCGCCTGATTTGGGCACTATTTTATGCATAGAAGGCGTAAGCAAAAATTTTGGCGCATGATTCCCACTACATATGTGAACGAACCACAACCTGCCAAATGCATCTATTTTCAATACCCATACACATCAAAAATCTCGTCAGTGTAAACATTCGGCGCCTTGTAGACAATCAAAGGCTTCTCTACCGTCATCCGTGATTTTCCGCCCTTGCATCCCTCGATTAACACCATATTGGGCTCCTTATCAACATAAGGATACACCAGCTTCATGCGCTTTGGCTCAAGCTTGTATTCCGTCATCACAGTAATAATCTCCGCTAGGCGAAACGGCCGGTGAACCATACTGAAATATCCCCCTGGCTTGAGCAGCTTCGCAGCATTTCTAACCACATCCTCCAGCGTACACAAAAGCTCATGCCGGGCAATCGCTTTCGGTGCATCTGGATTGATAAGGCCGTGCTGCCCAATCATATATGGCGGATTGCATGTTATTACATCAAAAGAAGCAGCTCCAAAAAACTTGTCTGCTTCCTTCAAATCCCCTGTCACAATATCAATCTTATGATCCAGTCTGTTAAGCCGCACACTGCGTCTGGCCATATCAGCGCTCTCCTCCTGTATCTCTATAGCGCTGATATGTGATGCCTGCGTTTTCGCTTCTATCAAAAGCGGAATAATACCTGTCCCAGTGCCCATATCCAATACATATGCCCCAGGTTTTACACGCACAAAACCGCTCAACAGCACTGCATCCATCCCAAAACAGAACTTGTCAGGATTCTGAATAATCTGATAGCCGTTGCGCTGCAGATCATCAATGCGCTCATTTTCCTTTAATTTGACATCCATCCTAATTATCCTCAAGCTTGGATTTTGCGTCCTTCTCCTGTTTTTCAAGCTTCTCGAGCTCTCGCAGCTCCTTGAGCTCCTCGTCGCTCATCTTGTCATTCTTGTCCTTCTTGTGGCGTCTCTTAAACCGCAGCTGCTCGACTTTATACTCATGAATTTCTTTCTCGTCATCCACCTCAACAATGACCTTGACCAGCTGCCGAAGCACATTTACGCTGTGCACCTCACCTTTCAGTCCATCATCTGCTGTCACAAAATCACCGACATTCGGAAGTTTTCTGTTAAGATACTCATACGTCTCCTCCTCATGCTTTAAACAGCACATGAGCCGTCCACATACCCCGGAAATCTTCGTCGGATTGAGCGATAAATTCTGCTCCTTCGCCATTTTAATCGAAACCGGTACAAATTCCGAAAGATGAGAGTGACAGCAAAGCGGTCTGCCACAGATACCTATACCGCCCAGTATCTTCGTCTCATCACGCACACCGATCTGGCGCAGCTCAATCCTCGTCTTAAATACCGACGCCAAATCCTTAACCAATTCCCGAAAGTCAATGCGTCCATCGGCCGTAAAGTAAAAAAGCACCTTATTATTATCGAACGTATATTCCGCATCAATCAACTTCATCTCCAGATTATGTTTCTTAATCTTCTCCAGACAAATTTGAAAAGCATCCTTCTCCTTCTGCTTGTTTGTCGCCTCCTGCTCCATATCGCGCTTCGTCGCAATCCGAAGCACAGGCTTTAATGGCTGTACTACTTTTTCCTCCTCAATTTCTCTTGGATCTCCCACCACTGTCCCATATTCAATGCCACGTGCTGTCTCCACAATCACATGGTCACCGCGCTTTATATCAAAATCCACCGGATCAAAGAAATAAATCTTACCCGCTGTCCGAAATCTCACACCAATCACTTTCACCATATCTATCTACCTCACTTTGCCAATAATATTCTGTAATCAGTCTACATCCTTCCACCATGTCTTATCAATCGCATTTCCTATACTGGTGTAAACTCATTCGTACTCCTCCTGTTTATCCTGCTTTCATATCCAGAAACATCAGCTCCATCGTCAGGTCAAAATTCACATTTGCCGCTAATCTGCTTCTCGCCCTGTCTATGGAATGGATAATCTTCTCGATCATGTCATAATCATATCGTCTGGATGCACTGGCAATGTCAGACACCTCTTCCCTGAAAATAATATGATTCTTATCGCCATATGGACCACACGATTTATATAATAGCACATCACGAAACCAAATCATACACAAATCGAGATAATCATTCGTGTCAAATTTTTCCTCATTCATTTTTTTTATTTCAGATGCAACCTGATTGATTTCCGATTCTGAAATATTTTTTAAAATATTAAGTACCGACGATTTCATGCGATCAAATGTCTCGCTGGAGGCAAGCTCAATCGCACGCCCCACATTCCCTCTTGCAAAAGATGCACAGATTGATGCCCTGTAATCTGGTATCTGCACCCGCTGCATCAGATATCTTTTGATCAGGTCATCCGAAACTGGCTTCGTATTCAACACCAC
>CAMWXA010000553.1 GCA_947178035.1 uncultured Lachnospiraceae bacterium
CTGCCATTCACTGTCCGCACATGGACTCCTGGCTGGATTTCATCGGGAACATTGTCAAAATACAGCCCGGAATCGCACGAAAATACAGGCATATGAAACGCCTTGTAATATGCGAGTGCCTTCTGCCGGGCATTCTCCAGCGGTGTACTGCCAGTCTCCGGAACATGCGGTATCTCCATATCCAAATCCCGCAATCCAATCAGTTCTATTTCACCAAGCTTTTCCAGACGCCTTTTCATGGCTGAAAGTTTCGCCTGATTGCCTGTTCCATACAAGATTCTCATTTGTACGATTCTCCTTTTTCATTTAAACCAGGCAGAGAAATGCACCTCTGCTTTTAAAACTTTGTCCTCGAAGAACTATCCTTAACAAAAAGACACAGCTAAAGCCGTGTCTTTCAAAAGAAAATTTTCAAGAAAGCTTCCAAAGGGACTCGAACCCTCGACCTACTGATTACGAATCAGTTGCGCTACCAACTGCGCTATGGAAGCCTGGTTTGTCAACCACGAAAATTATTATACAAAACTTTTTCCGCTTTGTAAAGGATAATTTTGCAAAAACATTCACAATTTTTCCAGAGCTATTCCGGAATTATCATTACACATTTTTTCCTCAGTCTTCATATGCACGGAAACCTGCTGATATGGAATCTCAATCTCTGCGTCATCCAGCGCATTTTTCGCATTTTCCAGCAGACGCCAGCGCACGTCCCAGTATACAGGATTCTCACAGTAACAGCGCATGCCCAGCTCCACTGCGCTGTCACCAAGATTACTGACATAGACCAGAATCGGTTCACTGTGAAGAACATCCGTGTCACTGTCCATCACGCCCATAAGAACCTCCTTAGCCTTCCTGATATCGGCGTCATAAGATATTCCAACTGTAAGGTCAATACGTCTGACAGGCGCATCTGTCGCATTTGTGATAGAACTGTTTGCGAGGCTGCCATTTGGCAGTACTACCACTTTACCATCTGTCATGCTAAGTTTTGTATAAAAGATACCAATCTCTTTTACCGTGCCCTCTGTCCCATGGCCTGATTCCATGATAAAATCCCCAACCCGGAAAGGCTTCAGCAGCAGAATCAGCATACCACCAGCGAGATTGCTGAGACTTCCCTGCAATGCAAGGCCGACTGTCACGCCGGCGGAACCTACAAGCGCTACGACACTTGCCGCATCAAATCCAAAGTTCCCGGCAATAATCAATACCAGCAAACCATACAGACATGCTTTGAGCAGTCCGTCAAGAAACTGGATAATACCTGTTTCCACATTGGCTCGTTGAAGTGATTTTTTGGTTATTCCACGTATGAATTTTATGAGCTTGGATCCCACAAAAAATAATATCGCTGCAACCAACACCCTTACACTGAGTCCCAGCGCTTTCTCTGGCAATGTATCAAGAAACTGCTCAAAAGCATTCAGATTTTCGGTGATCTGGTCAATATCTAATTCCATTTCGTTTAACAGCATTTCTCTTCCCATCCATTTGTATAATTTATGTACTAATCTTTAATCACATGAATGAACAGTCCGCTTCTCAGTTTGGGCTCGAACCAGGTTGACTTCGGCGGCATCAGCATATTCGCATCAGCCACGCGGAACAGTTCATGTATGGAGGTCGGATACATTGCAAATGCTGCCTTGGAGTCTGTTTTTACTCTTCTCTCAAGCTCACAAATCCCCCGGATACCGCCCACAAAATCAATGCGCTTATCGGTCTTGGGGTCTTGGATGCCAAGAATCGGAGCCAATATATGATTTTGAAGAATTGCCACATCAAGACCATCTACAGGGTCACTGCTCTGATATTCTTCCTTTGCTTCCAACAAGTACCATATGCCATCCACCAGCAAAGAGACTTGCCCTTTGTGCGCTGGTTTCTGACAGGCTGCACTTTTTGAGACAAAACGATAAACCTTGCTGACATCCTCCAGAAACTGTGCCGGAGTCAATCCGTTCAGATCTTTCACAACCCTGTTGTAATCCATAATCATAAGCTCTTCATCGGCAAACAAAACAGACAGGAAATAATTAAATGCTTCCTCTCCCGTATAGTCTGGATTCTCTTCGCGCTTTTTCAAGCCTACCTTGACAGCCGATGCACAGCGATGATGCCCGTCAGCGATATAAATCTGCGAAATACCCGCAAAAGCATTCCGAATTGTAGTGATATCTGCATCACTGCTGATACACCAGACTCTGTGCATGATATTATTATCGGACACAAAGTCATAAAGAGCCTGTTCCATTTTGGTCTTTGCGATGATTTCCCGGATTGTATCATTCGCCCTGTATGCCAGAAAAATCGGCCCGGTCTGCGCTTCACAGGTCTCCACATGGCGGATGCGGTCAAGTTCCTTATCCGCACGCGTGTTTTCATGCTTTTTGATCACTTGATTCTGGTAGTCGTCAACACTCGCACATGCCACAATGCCTGTCTGTACGCGCCCGTCCATCGTAAGCTCATAAATATAGTAAACGGGCTTGTCCTCCTGAACAAACGCACCCTTTTGAATCATATCCCACAGCATATCA
>CAMWXA010000554.1 GCA_947178035.1 uncultured Lachnospiraceae bacterium
GTTTTCTGATTCCCCTATATCCGAGAAGCTACGCGGGATGCTCTGGATACGCTAACGCCGAATTTCTCTCCTGATATATTTAAAAATTGACTCGTTTATGATAATCGTCCCTTTTTCAGTTCACCCGGTCCATATATATTCAGCTCTTTTGCCATTATGACAACGTTATAATAAAATCACTAAACTATTAAAGGAGGCGTTTAATATGAAAGTGAAAAAATCAAAATTTACAGTCCGTGTGGAAGAAAATATCTTAAAAAAGTTCCATTATGTTGCGGAATATAATGCACGTTCCGCCAACAGGGAAGTAGAATTCCTTATGAGAAAAATGATTATTGAATTCGAAAAAGTCCATGGCAGAATAACCATCGAATAAAACACAACAATTTCTGGTATTTCTAATAGCCTTTTTTCTATATTTTTCACATCTCCTCTGCACGGATCTGTGCATAAAAAATCCCTTCCGGTTTTTCTATTTTCCGGAAGGGATTCCTATTTTCCCATCGCATGGTGGAAGCGTGCCAGGTTCATAAATGCGCCCTCAATATAGGGCTTCCCGATGGAGTGGAACATTTTTGTCAGTTTTTCCTTGCTGAATCCTCCCATGGGAATGTTCTCCGGAAGACGCTGTTCGCCGGTCTCGGGATCAATGAGTGGCTTAAGCGACTGATAGACAATACCTGTTTCCTTGTCCGGCACAAGACCATTTTCGCCCGCGCGCTCATACCCCAGCACGTCAGCATGCTCAAAAATCAGCTCCTTGCGCTCACCGATCGGCTGCATTATTTCGGGCGGCATCTCAATGCCATAGAGCGAGTCCATTTTTTCTATACTTATTAATACGGAGATTCAAATTCTTTAAATTGATTTTAATGTCTATTAGAGCGTGTTTGAAAAATGCTTTCTGCCAGATGTGCGTCACAATTTGTGGGAGATTTGTGCCAAATGAAGGGCGCATAGTGGGCTATGTAACCTGAATTTGGCGCAAATATCACGCAAAGTGGGGCGTACAGGTGGTAGGAATGATTTTTCAAACACGCTCTAGCACAATTTTATTCCATGCGTTCATCCGCGGCCGCCAGCTCCCTCTCCAGCACCTTTTTGATCGTGCTTATAACATACCCTGTCTCACCTCTATTATTTTTTGCCTATCCCTTCCGGCACACGCGGACATTTCCCGTGATACCGCTTCCTGACTGCGGTTTTGCCAGCCCCCGCATCTTCATCCGCGGATCATCCTTTGTCATGTCATAGCATTGGCGCTCCAGCGTTGTCGCCACCTCGATCACAAGCCGGTTCTCCCCAATGACTGCCAGCCCTGTCAGGTCGTACTGGTACGGTGGCACGATCTGGATTCCTGCACTCCGGCCATTTAAAAATACTTCCATGCCCT
The DNA here is from genome assembly GCA_947178035.1 of uncultured Lachnospiraceae bacterium. GTDB lineage: Bacteria > Bacillota > Clostridia > Lachnospirales > Lachnospiraceae > COE1. The sequence continues at coordinate 1,394 of CAMWXA010000554.1, forward strand.
CCTTTGCATCTGTCACCTCAAGCACCCATTTTATTTTGCGATATAATTCCACTTTGCTTCTACACTATGCTAGAGCGTGTTTGAAAAATGCTCTAATACAGGTTCTTTCCCTTCAATGATGGCTTCCACATCTTTTATATCTTTATCAGTAACTGCTGCTATCTGCTCAGCTGTTAATCCATTTTTATACATATTCACGATAATCTTTGCCTCTCCACGCGCCTCTCCAATAGCAATGCCATCTTCCTTAATTCCCTGACTCAGATTGCACATCACACTCACATCCTTTCTAAAATTCTCCTCAACAGGAATATCGTACTCATTTCCAATTATATTTAGTTTCTCATCTACCGTAAGTTCTTTTGATAACAAAGCTCCTAATAAACGATGTAACTCGTTTTGTTCATCATGTCCTGGAAGCTTCTTTGCCAGACCGATCATAACAATATTAAACAGATCCTTCTTTCCCTTCCATACATAGGTGCCCATCAGGTTATCATATGTAAGGTGCACATGGCTCATACTGTTTTCGTTCATATTCATACATACCCATATCGAATATACGCATTCTTAATGTCTGACAATAAGCGGCCGATATATAAAACGATACAGCGATAGAAATGCGGATTTGCCATCGAGAATAGTACGCTTTTGGAGATGATTGAATATGAAACTGTATGATAAAAAACAGATAGACCGGAAAAATATTTTATTTGACAACAGGACACTATTTTGGCTGCTTCTGCCAATAATTATAGAACAGTTTTTGAACTCCCTTATGGGTATGGTAGATACGATGATGGTTTCGACCGTTGGAAGTGAGGCAATATCTGCGGTGTCGCTTGTGGACTCGATCAATAACCTTGTCATACAGATATTTGCTGCAATGGCATCTGGTGCAACAATCATCTGCTCGCAGTATATCGGTGGTGGAAACAAACAAGAATGTAACAGGGCAGCGGGGCAGGTTGTGCTTACAGTGTCTGTCATTTCACTCTCAATAGCAGCGTTCTGCATTTTGGGCGGAGAGAAGCTTTTATGGCTGGTATTCGGAACCGTTGAAGACTCTGTTATGGAAAACGCATCGGTTTATTTTATGATAACAGCGATATCCTATCCGTTTTTAGCATTGTTCAGTGCGGGGGCTG
>CAMWXA010000555.1 GCA_947178035.1 uncultured Lachnospiraceae bacterium
TACATACTCCATCTGTGGAATCATATAAATATGGTGCAAATTTCTGAAGATAACATGAAAAAATCTTGAAAACATATTAAAACCCCGATTTCTTTAGCTGTTGTGTCTTTGTTTTAAAATACACGTCAGAAAGCTTTAGAAAAACTCTGGCGTGGTAATTGTATTATATAAGATAAAAGTGAATTCGTCAATGAAGCACATATTATCAGATTTGACTTGTTTTTGGATACGGCATTGCGTTATAATAAGAAATATACATGCAACACAACTAGTACGCCTACCTTTATAAAGCGAGAATTTGGAAAGCTAAAGTTATATTCAAAAGTGATTTGGAGAATACATATGTTCACACTGATTCATTTCAAAGAGAAGACGGGTGGATATAGTATGATGAATACATTTTCCAATAGATATGAAAATCACGGATGATGAGACGAATAGGATAAAGGTGGCCAAAAAAGAGAAAGGTGGATTTAGAAAAAAATGAAAAAGATTTGGAATGGTATCGTTGGTTTTGTATTTGGGTTAGTGCTGTTGTTCAATATATCAGTGATGAATGTGGCAGCGGCAGAGTACACGGTAACGGCAGTAGAGGCAGTTTTGTACACGAATGAAAATACTGTCATATTGTCTGAAGCGGATGATAGTGCAGTGGTGCTTCCCGAGGTGGCAGCAAATCTGCCAATAATGGTTACAGGTGTTACGAGCAATGGTTATTTTCAGATTAGTTTAGACGGACAGACCTTCTACATTCATGGAATTGGACTGGGTGCTGAAGATACGGCGGGTACAGCAGAAAGCCATGTCTATGAGGTGATTATGGCGCAGAAAGCTGTCTTTCCAGAGGGAATGCGCTGGACAAACGACAATTATTATGGCTGGAAAGGTGGAACCTATGCTGGCGGATTCGGCTGTGCAGGGTTTGCGTTTGCAGTGAGTGATGCAGCTTTCGGCGATGTGCGGGCTACGATTCATAAGGACTATAACAATATCCGGGTTGGAGATGTTCTCAGAGTAGATAATGATACACACTCAGTTATCGTACTTGAGGTGAGAGAAAATTCCGTCATCGTGGCAGAAGGCAATTACGATTCCTCGATTCACTGGGGACGCGAGATACCAAAGGCGAATCTGATTGATGCATCAAGCTATATCATGACAAGATATTGATTTTTCCATGAAATATTACATCATGAAACATTACATATGGAAGCAGAGTATTATCAAAGCGGAGGGCTACAACAATGGAAAAGATAACAAGTTTTACGATTGATCACATCAAATTGCAGCCGGGTGTGTATGTCTCGAGGAAGGACAAGGTTGGCGGGAGCACGATCACAACCTTTGACTTGAGAATGACTTCACCGAACGAGGAGCCGGTTATGAACACGGCGGAGGTGCACACCATCGAGCACCTGGCGGCGACTTTCCTGAGAAACCATAAGGAATTTGGGGAAAAGACAATCTATTTCGGACCGATGGGCTGCCGTACCGGTTTTTATCTGCTGCTTGCGGGAGATTACGAGTCGAAGGATATCGTACCGCTGATGATCGAGCTGTATGAATTTATCAGGGACTATAAAGACGAGGTTCCGGGAGCCAGCCCGAAGGACTGCGGAAACTATCTTGACATGAACCTGGGCATGGCAAACTACTTGGCAGAACGGTATCTCGACAATGTGCTGTACCATATCGATGAGACAAGGCTGGTGTACCCGGAATAAAGCTCATTGCATATAGTATAATAAAACCTTATGGGTGAGACACCGATGGATAACACTTTTTTGACACAGATTACAAATGGGAGGATCGAGGACGTTGAGACGGGCAGGAATGGCTCTTTTGTGCTCGTGTCCTCCAGGGATTGTCCAAACTGTGGCAGGGATCTGCAGACAATCCGGCTGAATGTCGGAAGCAATACCGTGATCATGGACGAGAACAGCAATCGGATACCGCTGTCAGATCTGAGAACCGGAATGATGGTCAATGCGGCATTTTCCAATGCGACGACGAGAAGTATTCCGCCGCAGGCGGCAGCATATGTCATACAGGTTGTGGGCAGACCGCGCAGCGACAATGTGACAGTCGGAAGGATTGTCGATGTGAACAGACAGAACAGGAGCTTCACGACGGTCAGTGACGGAAATTTATCTTCCGTAATGCGTTTCAATGTGGCCGATAATGCGCAGATTTTGAATGCGATGGGCAGACCGATGAATTTTTCTAATCTGGTTCCCGGCTTGCGGGTGAGAGTGCGTCACGCCGATTTCACGACGATGAGTATTCCGCCGCAGACGACAGCTTTTGAGGTCAGGGTAGTCCGGTAAAATGATTTGTAAAAGTATGTAAAACCTTATAAAATCTTTATAAATGTCCTTTATCCTTACGTTATAAGGAACGCAGCGGTTTCTGACAACAATAACGAAAGGAAAGGGACATTTTATTATGGAAAATATTTTGGAGACACATCATCTGAGCAGGAAATATAAAAAGCAGTTTGCAAATTATGATATCTCTCTTTCGGTGAAGAGAAATACTG
>CAMWXA010000556.1 GCA_947178035.1 uncultured Lachnospiraceae bacterium
TTAAAGATTATGGACAAGACGCTTGAAAATGGGGATTTTACAGCGGATGAAATTGCTGATATGTTTCATGGGGCGTTTGATGCGATTCGGCATATTGCAGATTAAAATAAAAAGGGGGCGTTCGCCCTCTTTTTATTTATAAAGAATTTACAGCGAATACTCCTTGAGAAGTCTCATCAACACCTTGTTGTCTTTTAACGCCTCATTCCATTCATCCAGTCTTTGATCATTGGCCAATAACTGATACAAATCTATAACTCTTTTTTCGCCTCTTTTTTCGCCTCTTTTTTCGCCTCTTTTTTCGCCTCTTTTTTCAACGTAATCCAGTGTCGCATCCATATAAATACCTCCTTCCAAATCCGCATCAGATATCCTGTCAATGTACTCTGCATATCTTTTATCGTTTTTGATCTTACTCAAAGCATACCATGTTTCACGATGCATAGCAACAGCTGTTTTTAACTGCTTTTCAAGTTGTTTCTCATTGTAATGCTCCTGCAGCATCAGCAGAAAAGCTTTCAAATCTCCCTCAAATTCATTGATCTGCTCAAGTGTCATGTGCCTTGCGTCGATTAGATTCATCCTATAATCTGGTGCTGCCTGCAGCAGCCATCCTTTCATGTTTTCCGGGACATCGAGCATGTCATATATGCTTCTGGGTCCGTCCCATGGCTTGCTGCCAGTATAGAATACAAGTGTCACTACAGGTATGACCTTCGTTCCCTTTGGAACACCATTTGCATATTTTCCTAATTTCTTATGTTCCTTTGCGTCCTGAGAGATTTTCCTACACTGAATAGAATAGGACAGTGCGTCAAGTTCCATGCAGCGCACTGGCATATAATAGTGTATATCAGCCTGTCCTTCTACACCCATAATTATCTGAAATGCTGCCTTCTCTTCAAAAAGCATTGTCACTTTCTGTACATCTCTGATCCGCTCAAGCTCCTTAAATCCACCATTTCCATATTTTATAGTGTCCTGACCAGCTGTATCCAATTCCTTTAATTTTTCAGAATCTATGTGTGCTGTTCCATGATATACAATCTTTTCAAACAGTTGTGCAAAGACAGAATTGATTTTTAAGAAATCCTTAACATTGATATCTATATTGCCCATAATTTTACGTTCCTTCCTTACGCTCTTGAAAAATTGTATCATATGTTCGAACTATCTGTAAAGTGTTTTTCCATAGCATCTCTTGGCGGAATTGTTTAATGGTCGGCTGGACAGATGGATTGGAGCAGTAAATTATTATTGCAACTCTTTGGATTCTATGCTATTGTATTCAAGAGAACGATTGTGGGAACACAACACAATTGCGGACTTTGAGGAATTGGAGGAGACAGAAGATGGCACAGCTTTGGGGCGGCAGGTTTACCAAGGAGACAGACAAGCTTGTATACAATTTCAATGCGTCGATTTCGTTTGATCAGAAGTTTTTCCAACAGGATGTGGAAGGCAGTATGGCGCATGTGAAGATGCTTGCGAGACAGGAAATTCTGACAGAAGATGAAAAGAATCAGATATTGGAAGGTTTGGAAGGTATATTAAGGGATGTCGGCAGCGGAAAGCTTGAGATTACCGATGCGTATGAGGATATTCACAGTTTTGTGGAAGCGAACCTGATTGAAAGAATTGGCGATGCGGGCAAGAAGCTTCACACAGGACGGAGCAGAAACGATCAGGTAGCGCTTGACATGAAGCTTTATACAAGGCAAGAGGTTATCGAAATAAACGGTCTTTTAAAAGAGTTGTTAAAAGTTATCATCGCGATTATGGAAGAAAACACGGAAACCTATATGCCGGGTTTCACCCATTTACAGAAAGCGCAGCCGATTACGCTGGCGCATCACATGGGAGCATATTTTGAGATGTTCAAGCGCGACAGACAGCGGCTTGACGATATTTATGACCGAATGAATTACTGTCCGCTGGGTTCGGGTGCCCTGGCAGGAACAACCTATCCGCTTGACAGGGATTACACTGCACAGCTGCTTGAATTTGACGGTCCGACACTGAACAGTATGGATTCTGTGGCTAACAGGGACTATGTGATTGAGCTTTTGTCTGCCTTATCGACGATTATGATGCATCTGAGCCGTTTCAGTGAGGAGATTATCCTATGGAACTCCAACGAATATCATTTTGTGGAGATTGACGACGCGTACTCGACAGGCAGCAGCATCATGCCACAGAAAAAGAACCCTGACATCGCAGAGCTTGTGCGCGGCAAGACGGGGCGTGTGTATGGCGCGCTGGTATCAATCCTCACGACGATGAAGGGAATCCCGCTTGCATATAATAAAGACATGCAGGAGGATAAGGAACTTACGTTTGATGCCATTGACACGGTAAAAGGCTGTGTGGCGCTGTTTACAGGCATGTTGAAAACGCTGAAGTTCAATAAAGATGTCATGAAAGTAAGCGCCATGAAGGGGTTCACAAACGCCACGGACGCGGCGGATTATCTGGTGAATCACGGCGTACCGTTCCGGGATGCGCATGGCATTATCGGAAGGCTTGTGTTATATTG
>CAMWXA010000557.1 GCA_947178035.1 uncultured Lachnospiraceae bacterium
AATTTTTCATTTTCTATCAGATTTTTCTCTCTTGTATGCCGCTCCAGTTGATAACGCGCTATTTCACATATGTTACTTTTTTCTTCGGGCAGACATTCAATTTCCAACCATGTTTCATGCTTTATTCGATTATAAAAATCTGCTATTTCCTCTAAATCCTCCATTGTGCAAACAAGCTCTGAATCCTGGTCAAAAATTTCTAATTTTTGTTCTTTTGAAACCTTTGCAAGTTCATCTGCACGATATAAATGATAACCGTCCTCGTTTTCTGATTTTAAGATTTTATCCGGCTCCTTTAAAACAGCTTCATCTTCATTTTCAATACCAAAATCATTTACACCCCATAAGGCAAAAATATCATTTTTATCTAAAATATCAGAACCATTTCCCGCTAGTTTCATGATATATTCTCCTGCTGACGCCGGAATGCGGCAATAGGCAGAATCACCCTCAAAAGCATCCTCAATATAAAAATCTCCGTTATCTTCGTAAAGAGCATATTTTCCTATACTGATTTCAGGCACTCCTTTTTCCACCCAAAAATTCTCCGTTATTTTTTCATAAGAGATAATGATATATTGCAATTCCGCTTGCGCTGGAATTTCACTTACATACTCCCATTCTTCCATTTTTTCATTTTGAATAAATGCAATGACTTCATTTGGTTCGACAACCTGGCAAAGCACAATTTTTTCAGGAGACACAATTTCCAAAAATTGTTCCTCTGATATTTCTTCAGCATTTACCGTTGTTTCCGCACCTGAATATGATTTTACAATCCCGCATCCTGTAAACAGACAAATACAACCTGCTGCTACAATAGACCTTATAAAATTTCTATATACTTTCCTCACGCTCTGTCTCCTCCTGATTGGCCGCTCTGTTACTTGGGCTAATTATATCATTCCATTCGTTTTTCTATATCATTTCTTACCTCAGCCCAAATAGCCGGGAGCTGCGGCACCAACTCTGCATCAGTCATTACCCTTCGCTCTGCAGCTTCCATAGCAGTCCTTCCGAAGTTGTCATAGTGGGTCTGATTCATAATTCCCATTTCTTCAAACAATTTTGATCCGCAGATTTTGCTGCTGTCCACCCCATCAAACCGGGCAGCTTGTTTTGCAGCCTTTGTCAGATAGTCACGAGCCGATCCCAGATCTCCCATGGCACAACAGGTTTCTGCACAAAGTACAAGAAGAACACAATCATACTTGTCAAACCAGGTAGTCGTTTCAGGGAGATACCCCGGCCGTAATGTACTGCGTAACCATTCGATGCAGGCAACAGTGGTTTTGTAATCACGTTTCTGAAAAAAAACATTGGCATAGCCTATCATAATCGCATCCAGGTCATCCAGGCTCTGTGTGAACGCCTTGCCAAGATACACTATCGCTTCCTCTGGCTGGTGGTGACAGTCAGCCAGAACCATTCCGATCATCGCGTTATTGATCCCGCATACATTATATTTTTTCAGCATATCCACACAGGTGTCCGCGTGACCGAGCGATAAGTGGAGCCGGGCCATTTGGCGGCGGATCGACAACTCACTAATGTTTTCATCCGTGTTTTGCCCAATCAGGCTGCAGGCCATATCAAAAAGTTCCAGTGCGCGGAAAGAAGCTTTTTGGTCTTTTTGTTCATAGCCTTTCTCAGAGTAGATAACTGCACTCTGATACACGATGTCAAAACAATTTGGATACTTCTTTAATGCCTTTTCTGATTCAATAACCCCTTCATCATATTGCGCTCCATGGCGATAAGCAATGATCCTGTCAAGCGCTGCGCCCATACTGCCATTACGCCACTCATATCCCAGTAAAACATCTGTGGATACTTCAAACAGGTCTGCCAGTCCTATAATTAAGTTCAAATCTGGATTTGATTGTTTCGATTCCCATTTATAAACAGCGCCAACCGTAACTCCCATCGCTTCCGCCAGTTGCTCCTGCGTCATCTTCCGTTCCTTTCGGAACATTTTAATATTTTCGGCAAGTCCTAATTTCATAATTATGTCCTTCCGTTTTTGATGTTTTGCCGCTATTATTTTACCATTAACTATAATCTAAACAAACACCCTGATGGTATGAGCAGGAAAAAATTTTTTATACCGATAGTGTTGATTTCACATCAGGCAGACAGAGCAATGTGAAACAAATTCGGCACCTGCAAATTTCCCGACTTCTTCCTCACGCCACCCTATATCTGACATTTCAAGGACATCATAATACCTGTCTTTTTTCTCAATTTGCCTCTCAATACTTATATATTTGCCAGCACTATATCCGCTCTTATATAAAAGAAGCAGCGTAAGCAATCGACTCATTCTTCCATTCCCGTCATTAAAAGGATGAATGCACAAAAATCACATATAAAAACAGGTTTCATTCGGATATTTGTCGTAACAATCCCTTCTATTTTATTGAATGCTTTCACGCAAAGCACGGATACTATCGCAGAAACTGCTAACTTTTGCCTGATAGTACAACTTTCTCCCCCTATCGCCCCTCTAT